>CAKXAF010000001.1:0-2136 GCA_934869045.1 uncultured Nitrososphaerota archaeon
GGACTCGATCCCGCAGGCCGCGCAGGCCTTCTTTTTGTTGTTCACGTACACCCGGGACGCCGGATTATCCCCGACGATCACCACCGCCAGCCCGACAGAAACTCCTTTTTCTTTCAGCGCGGCAGCTTCTCTGGCTACCGCCTCTTTCACGTTGGCCGACACGGCCTTTCCGTCAATGATCTTTGCCATCTGTATGTTCCTCCATTGTCTCGCTGTCAGCGGGCTCGTCTCCGGCAATCCGTGTGCCGTCATCCGCCGTTTCCTCCGGCTCCGCTTCGCCCTCAAAATTGCCGATCTCTACCACTTCGACGCCGCCGTCCGCTTCTTCCACGGCAGCGCGCTCCGGTTCCCCGGATTTCCTGTCTTTTTTGGACTTTTTCAATTTGCTGTTGAGCTTCTCCTCATAGTCTGCCACTTCCTGGGCAAATGCGTCCGTCTGCGCGTACAGCTTTAGATATTCCGGATCGTGAGCGCTCCGTATCCGCACTGTGACCACGATCCAAGCGATTGCCGCCGCCAGAGCAAGCAGCCCCGCCAGAAGCTGGGAAACCCGGATCTGCCCGGCCAGCAGGCTGTCAGTCCGCAGCCCCTCGATAAAGAATCTTCCCAAGCCGTACCACGCGCTGTACAGCAAAAAGATTTCGCCGTCAAAACGGCGGCGCTTGCTGTACAAAAACAACAGCAGGAACCCCAGAGCGCACCAGAGCGACTCGTACAAAAACGTTGGATGCACCGGTGCGGTAGGGTCGATGTTCATCCCCAGCGCCGTCAGATCGTTGAGATGCTCCCGCAGATAGTTGGTGATTACCGGAGAAGTCATGCCCCAGGGCAAATCCGTATTACCGCCAAAGGCCTCGATGTTGACGAAATTTCCCCAGCGTCCTACGGACTGGCCGATGAGGAATCCCATCACCGTAACATCCATAGCGGGAAGGAGCCGGATATGCCGCAGCTTCGCCACCAGCAGCCCCACCAGCAGCCCGCCGATGAGCCCGCCGTAGATCGCCATGCCGCCTTCCCAGGTTTTAAAGATATTCGCCGGGTTATCCTTATAGTCCTCCCATCGGAACGCGACATAATAAAGCCGTGCCCCGATGATGCCGCCGACCACGCCGCCCAGAGCGGCGTCCATCAGCTTATCCGCGATAATACCGAATTTTTTGCACTGGTAAAACGCAAAGCACATGGCCAGCAGGATCCCGGCCGCGATCAGGAGCCCGTACCAGGTAATGGTCAGCGGTCCGATGGAAAACGCGACCCGGTTGACCGTAAACTCCAGGCCAAGCCCTGGAAAGGAAACAGTATTTGTCACTGTTCAGCACCACCTATGTCAAAATTTATGGCAAAGGGCCGCGGAAAAGACCGCGTTCCCCAAGCGTCTTCTTATTCCTCTGCGGGAAGGATGATAGAAATCGCCCGGCACGACGGATCAAAGCAGGTCTGGAGACAGCTCTCCAGATCGGAGAGCTCCACTGCCGCAATGGTATCCGCCGCATCGAAAAGGCTCAGCCCCATCATCTCATAGGAGAGCAGGGCATTGGCCGTATTTTCCACGTCATTGATCCCCTTGAGGGACTTGCCGTACATGGCGTTCTTACAGCAGAGGAATTCCTCCTCAGAAAGCCCCTCCGTTTTCCGCTTCTCGATCATTTCGCAGAAAGCGCGGTAAACCTCCCGGGGATCCCGGGATTCCCCGCCGAAAAACGCGGCCAGGCTCCCCCGTTCACCGAAGACCTCCGTCCCAAAGCTGGCGTTCAAAAGTCCCTTCCGGTTCATTTCCTCATAAAAACCGCTGGTCGGCCCCGCCAGAACGTCCAGCAGGATGTCCAGCACCACCTGCTGCTTCAACAGAGCGCGGGGCTCCTCCTCCGGCACGATCTTATACCCGAAATAAAAGAGCGGCTCCGAAACATCCAGCTTTTGGACCACCTCCGGCATGGCAGCCTCCCGCGGTTCTTCCGGCTCCTTCCGGAAAATTTCCACCGGCTCGCCGGGCTTCAGCTCCTCCTCCAGGATACGCTCCGCCGCGTCCGGATCAAAATTCCCGGCCACAGCCACCACCATGTTGGAGAGATTGTAGAAGGTCCGGTAGCAGCGGTACAGGATATCCGCCGTGATATGGGAAATGCTCTCCAC
>CAKXAF010000001.1:2146-12518 GCA_934869045.1 uncultured Nitrososphaerota archaeon
AAACATCACCCGCCACCCGGGATTGTCCTCGTACATCCGGATTTCCTGACCGATAATCCCCTGCTCCTTGGCCACGGTCTCCGGAGTGAAATAGGGATCCTGCACAAACCGGAGCAAATAGCGGAAGGATTCCTCAAACCGCTGGGTGCAGGAAAACAGGTAGCAGGTTTTGTCAAAGGAGGTGTAGGCATTGGCCTCGGCACCGGTCCCGGCAAAGAGCCGGTCCACGTTGCCGTCCTCGCTCTCGAAGAGCTTGTGCTCCAGATAATGGGCGATCCCGTCGGGGACCTTGACGAAATCCGGATCCGTCCCGGTCCTGAACTCGTTGTCAATGGACCCGTACTGGGTCCCAAAAAGCGCGTAGGCCGTCTGGAACCCCTCCATCGGATAGAGCAGGATCACCAGCCCGGACTCATGTTCCAGCCGGAGGTACCGTTCCCCCATCCGCTCGCTGGAAATCACCGTCTTACGCATCGGACTCCTCCCCTCTTTCTCCGGTCAGCAGATAGACCGTATCCAGCTTGACCAGCTGCGCGGCCTCCGCGGCATCTTCCCGGCCCACCCGTTCCAGCTTATCGCACTGGTCCTGGGGAGTCTCCTCAAGTCCCAGAAGGGTCTGCGCCAGATAAAACGACTCCAGGGAGTAGGCCGACTCTCCGATGGAGCGGAAGGAATTCTGCAGGCTGAGCCGTGCAAAATTCAATTCCTCCCCGGTGATCTCCCCCCGGCGGACAGCGTCCAGCTCGGCAAAGATGGCCTCCCTGGCCTCCTCCACCTTGTCCCGATCTACGCCGCAGTCGATGAGCAGGATCCCCTTGGTCCGGTCCGTCCGGGATGCGCAGTAATAGCAGAGGCTCCGTTTTTCCCGCACGTTTAAAAACAGCTTAGAGGTGGGCGATCCGCCCAGCACCCCGTTCATCAGCCGCATGGCGGAAAGCTGCGGATGGCCGGCGCCCACGCCGGTCTTGAAGCCCAGGCAGAGCTTGGACTGGCTGACCTTTTTCTCCTCCACCACATTTCTGGGCTCTCCGTGTGCCACAGCGAGGGACGTTTCCGCCAGCTTCTCCGGATGCCGCCGAAGCGCGCCGAAGGCCGCGGCAAAAACCTCCCGCGCCGGAGCCGGGTCGCCCCGTCCCACGTGAAAAATCTCGATCCGCGCTGTATTCAGTATGCGTCGGTAATCGGCCGTAGCGGATTCCGGCGTGATTTTCTCCACGTCCTCCACATAGCCCAGCTTCCGCAGGCCGAAGGGATCGTTTTCGAACATCAGCGCCAGCGTCCGCCCCAGGGCATAGGACCGTTTTTCGTTGATCTCCGCCTGGATGCTGTCGATGAGATACTGCTTCTGAAGGGCCAGGTTCTCCGGCTCCATCACGCCGTCCTTCAGCACCGGATCCAACAGCAGCCCGCAGAGAATCTCCGCGCACTCCCGCAGAAGGGGTTCCCCAGCCAGCGCATAAGCGTCGTCAATGGAGGAAATGCTGATGGTGAGAACCTCGTTGTCGCCGATTTTCACGCACCCCGTATTGACCGAAGCGCCGTACAGCCGGTTGAGCCGCATGGAAAACTCCCGGTAAGTCGGAAAGAGACGGTACCCCTTTTCCAACACCTGGGGCAGCAGCGCATTGCCCGTAACAGTCTCCCGCCGGAGCGGCAGCACCAGATTCAGCGTCAGAAGATTGGTCTTAAAGCGGCTGTCCGCAATAGAGCCAAACCAAACTCCGTCCGCAATTTTCTCCCGCCGGAGCGGGTAAGAAGCGTTCATGAAGGCAATCATTCCCTTTCGTTTTGCTGAAGGCGCACCGGAAAGCGCCAAATATTCCGGGCCTGTCCGCACCAAAGCCAGGCCCGGGGGCCGGCTGCGCGGGCTTTGCTTTTCCGCCAGGAAAAGTCTTTGGGGTTATTATAGCACAGCCGCAAAGCCCGGCAGGGCTTTGGAGGCGGCGCTTCGCCGCCGAAGTTCCGCGCCAGCGGAACCGGATGCGCTACAATGTTCACAAAGGGGCCGTCAGGCCCAAAGCCCGCACATACGGGCTTTGCTTTTCCGCCAGGAAAAGTCTTTGAGGTTATTATAGCACATTTCCCCGGAAAAGATAAGAAGATTTCCTGAATATTTTCCTCCAGCCTCCGAATTCATCCCGCCGTCAGACGCCGCCCACATTTTCTTCCCATCAATCCGGTTCAGCTTTCATGGGTTTTCCTTTCGCTTTTATATGGATTATTCCTGCAAGCTGTTGACGGAACGAGGAAATCATCCTATACTGAAAATAGAAAGAATGTCCACATCGAACCTGTAAAATCCAATTATGGAGGTATGCATTATGGCAGTTCTGGTCACCGGCGGAGCCGGCTACATTGGTTCCCACACCTGTGTCGAACTTCTGAACGAGGGCGAGGAAATTATCATCGTTGACAACTTCGTCAACTCCAAGCCCGAGGCCCTGGACCACATCCGGGAAATCACCGGAAAGGATTTCAAATTCTACGAAACCGACCTTCTGGACCGGGAGGGCCTGGAAAAAATCTTTGCCCAGAATCAGATCGATTCCGTCATCCATTTTGCCGGCCTGAAGGCGGTAGGCGAGAGCGTCCAGCAGCCCCTCCGCTACTACCATAACAACATCACCGGCACCCTGATCCTCTGTGAACTCATGGAAAAATACGGCGTCAAGCGCCTGGTTTTCAGTTCCTCCGCCACCGTTTACGGCGCGCCCAAATCTGTTCCTATCCGGGAGGACTTCCCCCTTTCCACCACCAACCCCTACGGCTCCACCAAGCTCTATATTGAGGGAATCCTCCGGGATCTCTATGTGGCGGACAAAGGCTGGAGTATCGCCCTCCTGCGCTACTTCAACCCCATCGGAGCCCACAAGAGCGGCCTCATCGGCGAAGATCCCAACGGCATTCCCAACAATCTCCTCCCCTATATCGCCAAGGTTGCCGCCGGACAGCTTCCCTGCCTGTCCGTCTACGGCGACGATTATCCCACCGCTGACGGCACCGGCGTCCGGGACTACATCCACGTGGTAGACCTGGCCAAAGGCCACCTGAAAGCCCTTGCAAAGGTCCGCAGGGATACCGGCGTCGACGCCTATAACCTCGGCACCGGCAACGGTTATTCCGTCCTCCAGATGGTCGCCGCCTTTGAAAAGGCTAGCGGCAAAAAGGTTGCCTATAAGATTGCGCCCCGCCGCCCCGGCGACATTGCCGAGTGCTACGCGGATCCTGCCAAAGCCAAGGAAGTCCTGGGCTGGGAGGCCGCCATGGGCATTGACGAGATGTGTGCCGATTCCTGGAATTTCACCCAAAAATCCGTCCAAAAAGCATAATCAAATTTTCCCGCAAGCCTTTTTCAAAAGGCTTGCGGGATCTTTATGGGTTGAGTGCTTAAGCCGCTCTCCGCGGAGAGCGGAACCCAATCCTGCCGCCGAAATGCTGCACAACGGATTTCCCGGAAATACCAACCACGGTAAAACCGCGTCAGCGAGAAGAAACGTGTGGAACGCTTCGACTCGCTGACGCGGTTTTTTCACTATTGGATATTTTCGCGGCGGCGGTTGTACTCGTTCCAGACGTTCTCAAACCAATCGTCCGTCCTGGGCAGCGCCCGCACCGGCTCAAATGCCGACCGGAAGCCCGCTCCGTCCCAATCCGTCCGAACCCAGTCCCTTCGGTGGGAGCCGTTTCCCGGAAGGTACCGGTACGCCTTCAGCTCGTCCCCGGCCTTCAACCCGGGCATCGCCGCCGCTTCTCCCGCCGGATCCGCCAGCAGCGCCGCTCCCCGGCTCAGACAGGCCTCCCCTGTCAGCGTCATAGCCGACAGCATCGCCTGCTGAACCATCAGCATATCCCGATTCTTAAAAGCAAAGGGCAGCTCCATTGCGCTCCTGACCCCATTGTCCCGGAAAAATCCCCGAAATTCCCCGGCCAGCTCCTCCGCCAGCTCCTCCATGGCCCGCCGTTCCCGGATATGAGCCGCATACAGGCTCATCTTCCGCTGAGCCGCCTTCCGCGCCGCAGCCAGGTCCGTCTTCTCCCCGTTCAGCAGCGCCCGCATCTGGCCAACCAGTTCTTCCGCCGCAGCCGCGGTCGTGCCGTCCAGTTCCTCTCCGGGCAAGGGCTTTTTCCTGGAGAACGCAATGTGCTCCGCCGCCCGCAGCGAACCCACCTGGGTGGAGTTCAGCGCCGACCCGCCGGGCCGTGTCACCCCGAAGGTACCCGCAGCCTCCCCGGCTACGTAAAGCCCCCGGATGCTGCTCTGCCAGTCGCAGTCCACCGCCAGCCCGCCGTTGTTGTGCTGGGCGCAGACGCTGACCTCCAGCGGCTCCCGGTACAGGTCGATCCCATGCCCGGCGTACAGCTCGATGGCCTTGCGGTTCATCTTCTCCAGCCGCGCGATGGGCGTCTCCATCAGCGCCCCGGAGCGTTCCAGATAGTTCCGCGTCTCCTCCGCCAGCCCGCCGAAGCCCGTTTCCAGCCCCTTTGGGTCCTGCCGGAAGTCCATGAAGACCCGATTGCCCTTGTGGAAAACCTCATGATGTACAAGGATGTCGATGATGGACGACCCCGCGATTTTGTTGGTGTCAAAGGGCCACTGATATCCCTTCAGGAACACCATGTCCAGGGCCTGCTCCGGTCTTTCAAAATATTCCGGCAGAAATTCCCGCTCGTTCCCTTCCGGATCCACCGCGATATACCGGGGCAGAACCTGCTGATACGTCCCTGAAACATTCCAGCGGAACTTTACCGACGCCAGACCATACTGCCATTCCTGCAAATTGCAAGCCGCCGCACCTGCCTCCAGCGCCATTCCCGTCATCCCGGTCTGGCTCTCCGGATACACCGAAGCGTCGTAAACGATGGCCGGCCCGCCGGTGGCCAGTATCACCTGGTTGCACCGGAACACCGTCAGCCCCCAGTCGTCCTCCGACAGCCGGTTGGCATCAATGGCCAGCACGCCTCGGACCCCGCCATCCTCCACAATAAGCCGCACTGCCTGCATTCCATCGTAAATGCGCACACCCTTGCGCAGCACCGACGCCTCCAGCTTTTCCGTCATGATCTTAGAGGTCAGCGGCCCGCAGGAGGTGGCCCGCTGCCGGGGGTCGTGGTCGGTTTTGTAGCCCACATATTCCCCGTACCGGTTGGTCGGGAAGGGCACGCCCAGGTTGACCAGTTTCATAAAGGAGCGCACCGATCCCGCCGCTTCGGCCAGGGCCGTGTCCCCGTTGACGCTCCCCCCCTGGAACAGATTGTCCGCCAGTTCGTAAATGCTGTCCGCCCCGTCGGAGCAGAGGGAAAGCTTATAATAGGTCTGCTTATCGCTTCCGGTGTTGCGGGAGGTGCCCATTTTGATCCCCTCCGTGAGAATCGCAACATCGGTGCGGCCCAGGTCAAAGAGGGTGTCCGCCGCGTTGAAGCCGGCGCAGCCCGTGCCGATGACCAGAGTATCCAGGGAAATCACTGCGGCCTTCTGACCGCCGCATTCCGCAAATTTCACCAGCGCTCATCCTTTCCAAAAACCGTTTTCCCGTCTGCATCCCTTACAGCCGCTGGATGTGGAATCCGCCGTCGGCGTTGAGCACCGTCCCGGTGCCGAAGTCCAGCAGTCCGGAGCAGGCCGCCGACACACAGTTGGCCACGTCCTCCGGCTGCCCAAACCGCCGGATGGGCGTCACGCCCTCGGCGATGAGCTTCTCGTACTTCTCCTTGACCACCGCCGTCATGTCGGTCATGATGATGCCCGGCCGCACCTCGAACACCGCAATCCCCTCCTCCGCCAGCCGGTCGGCAAAGAGCTTGGTGACCATGGAAATCCCAGCCTTGGACATGCAGTATTCTCCCCGGCTCACCGACGAGGTGTACGACGACATGGAGGCGATGTTGACAATGTGGGGATTGTACTCCGGCGTTCCCGCCTTTTTCATGGCGATCATCCGGTTGGCAGCCGCCTGGCACATGAAGAACGTCCCCTCCAGGTTGATGCGGAGCAGCCGTTCCACGCTCTCCACAGTGGTTTCCAGGATATCCAGCCGCTGCTTGCAGGCGACGCCGGCGTTGTTGACCAGTGCGTCGATGCGGCCGTACTTCTTCTCCACGGCCTCCATCAGGGCCTCCCGATCCTCCGGGACCGAGATATCACAGCGGAAATAATCCGCCTCCCCCGCCTGGTTCAGCTCCGTCAGAAGCTCCACGACCTCCTCCTTCTCCACCACGTCGCAGAGGACGGCGGCATACCCGTCGCTCATGAGCTTCTTTACAGTGGCAAGGCCGATCCCCCGCCGGGATCCAGTGACAATGGCAATCTTTTTCATGGAAAATCCTCCTTATTTCGCAGTCGCTTCTTGATACAGCTTCGTATATACGCTGTCCCGCACCACACAGCCCGCCTTAGAGCCCAGCCGCATCAGCTGACTGCATTTTCCGCAGGTGATGCAGCATTTTCTGGGGTCCAGCTCTCGCCCTGACAGGATCTCTTTGGAAAAATCCGGATATGCGAAAGCCATTCGCCCGAACCCGGCCATCTGGAAGTAGCCCTCCCGGATGCCGCCGGCCGCCAGCTCCGGCGCGAACTGCCGCAGATAGGAAAGCCCTGACCCGATGACCTTCAGCTCCGGATACGCCGCCTGAATCGTCCGCGTGCAGTCGAGCATCCGCGCTACCCCGGCCAGCGGATCCTCCGGGGACTGGTAGGGCTGGGCGTCGGCAGGCCGGTTGACGTGGGGGTTCACATAGGGGTTGCCGATGGTGATATCCAGCAGCTCCACCCCCAGCTCTTTGTGGAGGATTCCCACCAGCTTCAGCGGCTCGGAAAGATCCGGCTCCAGGCCGCCGCCTTCCCGGACGCCGAAGCCGTAGGGATACGGGAACCCGTCGTAGATGTTCAGCCGGGAAGTGACCAGAAACCCGGAGGAAACCGACGCCTTTGCCGCCGCGATGGACTCCCGCAGGTACCGGGTCCGGTTCTCGAAGCTGCCGCCGAAATCCCCTTCCCGGGTGTAGGCAGAGAGCAGCTCGCTCCCCAGATACCGGTGGCAAGACTTGATGTCCACTCCGTCAAAGCCGGCCTTTTCCGCTAACCGGGCCGCCTCGCCCATCCGCTCCACCAGCCGGTGGAGATACTCGTCGGTGACAATCCGCTCTGCCGGAATCGGCGCGTCCTTCTCGAACAATGGATTGTTGTAGGCGATCAGCGGCGCCGGAACCCCCTGGGGCTTGCTGTACCGCCCGGAGTGGGTGGCCTGCATGATGATCACCGGCGCAAACCCGTTCTCCCGCAGGGAGATTTCCCGGATGCGGTCGGTCATCGCCTTCAGCGCATCCACATTTTTCTCGTTGATCCACAGCTGCCGAGGGTTGGCCCGGCCTTCTTCCCAAACGGCCGTAGCTTCTTCCCAGATCAGCCCCGCACCGCTTTTGGCAAATTTATCGTACCGCCGCAGGGTCAGCTCACCGGGCCTTCCGTCGGCATCGCCGTCACAGCCCTCCATAGGCTGAACAGCGATGCGGTTGGGAATCACCTTCCCCCCCACCGTCAGCTTTTCCTGCAGGATGGACGCATCCTCCGAAAAAGGCAAATTGATTTGCTGCTTTTGCGCTTCTGTAAGCACTTCGCCTACGGATTTGTAATGAAACATGCCGTTTCCTCCATTTTTTCAGAATATGCGGGAAATTCGAGGACTCTTCCTATTTTTCACTTCCCATTTTCCTGCTTTTATGATAGAATAAAATTATTCGGAAAAGTCGGCATTTGTTTGCAGATGATATGTAAAATTTGCTGAATTTTTTCAGGCCGTCTGCCGGTATCACAAAATCTGCATATCCTTTCGCAAAAAAAGCCGACAAAACCTCTGTTCTCTGCGGTATGATGATGATATCCGCTATTTCATTCGATTCAGAAAGGGTGCAGTACCATGAGAACAGGAATGACCTCCGTCACCTTCCGAAAAAAATCCCCTGAAGAAATCGTCCGCCTGACCCGGGAAGCGGGCTTAGACGGCATCGAATGGGGCGGCGACATCCACGTCCCTGCCGGAGACCTCACCGCCGCCCGTTCCGCCGCCGCCCTCTGCCGGGAGGCCGGCCTGGAGGTTCTCTCCTACGGCTCCTATTTCCGCGCAGGCGAAAGCGAGGACTTCGCCCCTGTCCTGGCCTCGGCCCAGGCCCTGGGCGCGCCGGTCATCCGCATTTGGGCAGGCGCCAAGCCCTTCGAGGAAAGCGACCCCGCGGAATTTTCCGCCCTGGCATCCCGGATCCGCGCCGCCGGGGAGCTGGCCGCCGCCGCAGGCATCCGCATCGGCCTTGAGTATCACCGCGGCACCGCCACCCAGACCAAGGAGGGCGCCGTCGCCCTTCTGCAGGCGGTGAACCTTCCCAACGTAGGCTGTTACTGGCAGCCGAATCCCGATATTGCCTTTGAGGAGCAGCTGGCAGAGCTCCGTGCTCTCCGCCCCTGGCTGATGAACCTCCATGTATTCAACTGGTCTGCGGGTAACGCCGCCCATCCCCTCTCCGAGGGTGCTGCGGCCTGGACCGCCTATCTGGCCGAGGCGCAGAACGCTCCCGGCCCCCACGATCTCATTCTGGAATTTGTCAAGGACGAGCAGGACAGCGCCTTCCGGGATGACGCCGCCGCTCTCCTCTCCTGGATCCGGAAGCCGGATACTGCCAAGCCCACCGGCGTCTTTCTCTGCGGCAATCCTTCTGCACTCGCCAATGTTTACGACCCGGAGACCCTCTCCCACCTGGATCAGGTCCTGGATCTCTCCCGCGCCGTCATCGGAAAAGACGGCCTGGAGGATAACCGCGCTCTCCTCTCCCGGGCAGAATACGTCTTCTCCACTTGGGGTATGCCCTCTCTGACGGAAGAGGAGATCGAAACCTACCTTCCCCGCCTGAAAGCGGTCTTCTATGCCGCCGGTTCGGTACAGGCCTTTGCGCGCCCCTTCCTAAACCGCGGGATTCGGGTGTTCAGCGCCTGGGCGGCCAACGGTATCCCGGTGGCGGAATACACGGTGGCCCAGATCGTTCTTGCCGGCAAGGGCTTTTTCCAGGGTCTCCGCATTCAATCCCAGGAGGGCCGGGCTGCCGGCCGCGCTTACAACGATACCTTCCCCTGCAATTACCGCGTCAAAGTCGGCATCCTGGGGGCCGGGATGATCGGCTCCCTGGTCTGCCGGATGCTCCAGGCCTATGACCTGGATGTCCTGGTCTACGATCCCTTCGCCAGCGATGAAAAGCTGGCCGCCCTGGGAGCCAAACGTGCCGCGCTGGGCGAAATCTTCTCTCAGTGCCAGACCATTTCCTGCCATATTGCCAACCTCCCCGCCACGGTGGGAATGCTGACCTATGAGCACTTCTCCCAAATGAAACCCAACGCCACCTTTATCAACACCGGCCGCGGCGCCCAGGTTGTGGAGCCCGATCTGATCCGCGCCCTGCGGGAGGCGCCAGGCCGCACCGCCCTCCTGGACGTGACCATGCCCGAACCCCCGGAGCCGGACAGCCCCCTCTGGACTATGGAGAACGTTTTCCTTACCCCTCACATTGCCGGAAGCATGGGCCGAGAGGTTGCCCGGATGGGCGCCTTTATGGCCGAAGAATACCGCCGCATCTCCGCTGGGGAACCGCCCCGCTGGGAGGTCACCCCGAAGATGCTGGAAACCATGGCCTGACCGCCGGAAAGGACGCCTATGAACGCTTTGATCTCCCAGCTTCGCTTCAGCGACAGCGCCCAGCCTCAGCACAGCCACTACCACCTCTCCGGCGAGATGGTTTTTGTGGAATCCGGGGAGGCCTGTTTCCGCGTTGACGGCAAGGAGTATCTTGCGCGCAGCGGCTCCATCGTCTTCATCAACAGCTTTGAGCAGCATGAGGTTGCCATCCGCAGCACCCCCTACCGCCGCTACTTCGCCATCGTCAGCGCCGCGGAGCTGGAGCGGGCCTTCCCTTTGTCCTCACTGCCTGCCGTCTTCAAAAACCGTCCCAGCGGCTTCTGCCACTGCGTGGACCTTTCCGTTGAGGGCGACTACCCTCTTTGCCTGTTCCGCCGCCTGCGGGAGGAATACGAAGCCAACGCGCCCCAGTCCGAGCAGATGATTCGCGGCATTCTGGAACAGATCCTGATCCTGGTCTCCCGGGCCTGCCCTCAGGATTTCTCCTCCCGGGAGGGCGGCCCTGCCTCCCGGATCAGGGAAGTCCAGCGGTATATTGAGGCGCATTTTACCGAGGAGCTGAAAATCGCCGCTCTGGCGGATCGCTTTTTCCTCAATCACTGCTACCTGACCCACCTTTTCAAGAACCAGGTTGGCTACAGTCCCAAGCAGTACATTCTTCTGAACCGTCTCTC
The DNA here is from genome assembly GCA_934869045.1 of uncultured Nitrososphaerota archaeon. Classification (GTDB taxonomy): domain Bacteria; phylum Bacillota; class Clostridia; order Oscillospirales; family Ruminococcaceae; genus Merdivicinus. The sequence goes on from CAKXAF010000001.1 coordinate 12,495, forward strand.
CTACGCTCAGGAACTTTTGGAAAC
>CAKXAF010000001.1:12528-19100 GCA_934869045.1 uncultured Nitrososphaerota archaeon
CCACCAGCCTGCAGGTGGCCCAAATCGCCTTCAAATGCGGCTTTGGCGACGCCAATAATTTCATTCGTGCCTTCCGCGAGTGGTACGGCGTCTCCCCCAATCAGTACCGCCAGAGCCGCCAGCCCAAATGAAAAACGCCGCAGCAACGGGACGCTCCCCGTGCTGCGGCGTTTTTTCAACATTTATTCCACGCAGGTCCCGCCCCACTCGACCAGGGTAAAGCCTTTCCGCTCCACTGGTTCCAGTTCCTGCTCCGGAACCTCCACCGGCCCTTTCAGCGGCTTGTAAGCCATAAATACCCGCAGAACCGTGTCCGGCTCCGGCGAGACCTCCAGCTGTGCCGCATCTGTGTATGCTTCTCCCTGAAACGTGATCAGATTGTAGGGATTCTCCTGCATCAGCGGCAGCCAGTACACGATAAATTCGTTATACTCCCGGGCTGTCAGCCCCAGCAGTGCCAGCTTCTCCTGCAAAAACTCCGCCGTTTCCTCTCCCGGAACCACAAATCCCTGGGAAAAATCATACTCTGTATCCGAAACTCCCTCCCAGAACAGGTAAGAGTACTCCTTCCCATCTGAGAACAGCGTCCCGTCAGGCCGGGCCGTCACTTCCCACCCGTCCCCGTAGGCCGGATAGGCCGCCGTCAGTTCCCCTTCATAGGTAAGCTGTACCGAAACCGCGGTCTCTTCCTCTGGATACAGGTAAATCACCGGCTTAGACGCCGTCAGCTGATCCTCGCATGGTCCGCACCCAGAAAATCCTGCCGTCAGCGCAGCCGCCAGCAAAATCGCTGCAAACCGTTTCATAAAACCCCTCCTTTTTTCTGCAAAACCTGCTTTCCAGAACAATTGTGTCTTCTCCAAAGCCATCTGTTGCATTCTCCATAAAAAAGAGGGGGAAATTCAAAATTTTCGATCCAGTATTCCCAATAGCCGCGTCAGCCCGTAGCAGACCGCTACCGGGAGTAGCAATGTCACCAGCCCGCAGAGGTTTACCAGCAGCACCGTCAGCAGGAAGACCCCCAGGGAAATCAGGATCAGAACCGGCACCACCGCGTAAAAGTTCATGGAAGAGGAGATCCTCCGGTACATCTCCATCAAAGAGGTGAAGATGCTGCTCTCCAGATCGCCGCCCAGCACCGCGCCCTTGAACCCGGCCAGTCCCCTCAGCAGCCCGCGGAAAGCACCGTAGCCCTGACCTTCCTCCAGCAGCGCCTGGGCCGTTGTTCCCAAAAACAGATCCATGGGAGAGACCCAAAAAGCCGCCAGCCCCAGCCGCACCAGCCCAAATGCCAGCACTCCCAGGAACACCATGGGCATTCCGACCCACTTGAACAGAATAGCATACCCTCTCCCGAATTTTTTCCCGGCGGCAAAGGAACCGGCCACGATCACCAGACCCAGAAAGAGGAACAGCAAGTCCTTCCCTTTCAGGAAATCCAGCACCGGATACGCGTAAAAGGAAAATCCCGCCTGTGCCGCAGCAAACACAAGTGTGCACAAAAAAATCCGGAGGGCAGTCGAATGCATTCCCAGCGTCAGGATCTCCCGCACCGTCAGCGGCTCCCCGTAGTGGATGCGGTACAGCCCGCTCCGGCCCAGTTTGCCTTTCCAGCCGACCAGCTTTTTCTCAGTTTTTTCCACCATGGAAAACCTCCTTTGTGATGTCTCGACGCTTTATTCCGGCTTTTGCGCCGTGAGCAGATACCGGTGCTCCCGGCTCTCCAGAAATCCGTCCCGCTCCAGCTGTCCCTGCAGCTCCCACAGCTGCTCAAAGCATTTCTCCACAGAAAATCCCGGGAACTCCCATTCGATGATCCGCGCAAAATACACCAGAGCCCCAACGTCAAAAAAACGAAGGGAGCAGAACGCCTCATGGGCGCGCAGGATCGTAAAATCCCGCTCTTCCAGCGCCCTTCTGGCATGATCCAGGTCCTGTTCCTCCCGCAGGTCCTCCGGCAGCCCGGGCAGCAGAAAATGGGCCAGACGCTCATTGTTGCGCCCCCCCACCTGCTGGGTGACAAAATATCCCCCCGGCTTCAGCACCCGGCGGACCTCATCGGCGTCGTAAGCCTCCTGCCGGTTGATGACCAGGTCAAACATCTCATCGTCAAAGGGAAGGTCGCTGTCATCATAAACCTGCCGCAGCTCGATTCCATGGATGGGCAGCCGTCTCCGGCACAGCTCCACATTGGGCGGATAGCCTTCGGTTGCGTAAGTTCTCCCCCTGGGCGGATTTAGAGAGAGCAGGAACTCCCCGCCCCCGGTGCCCATATCCAGCAGCACGGTTCGGTAGTTGAGATAAGGCTCCAACTCCTCCCGGTAGCTCCAGGGAAGCGCTTCCTCCTCCCATCGTCCGTCCAGATGGGAAAAATCCCACCCCTGGAAAAACGTGCGCTCCTCCGCCGCCCACAGCGCGCGGCACTCTTCCCTGGTCATGGTGCTCTCCCTCCCGTTCCTTCCCGCGGTTTTGCAGCTTCCTGTGAGCCTTGCCACGGGATAATCGGCGTGTTCCCTTCGCTTCCAGTAAATCCATCACGCGGCAGCGGCCCCTTAGCCGGCCGCCCCCACACATTTCGCGCGAAGAAGATGGTTTCTGAACCAGCGGAAACGGCCTCATTTCAGATGCTCAGTCCGCCGTTCCACGGTCCTTGATCATCTGCAGGTACTCCAGCGGCTCAAATCCCAGCCGCCGGTACAGGGCCGCCGCCCGCGTATTGGAGGGCGTCACTTCCAGCCGGAAGCGCCGGGCCTCCGGATATTCCGCCTCCGCCCAGGCGAAGAATTCCTTCCCCAGGCCGCAGCCGCGAAAGGACTCCCGCACATAAATTTCCTCCAGCAGAACACAGATTCCTCCAGCCTCGTTGGAGTAGGTCAGGGAGATCAGCGCATATCCCGCCGGAACCCCGTCCCTTTCCAAAATCACACCAGCCGCATAAGGGCTGCCCTCTGTCACCGTATCAAAGGTACGCTCCATATTCTCCTTGGGAATCGTATGGTCAACGGCGTGGGTGTGATAAAACTCATCTGTCATCTCCAGGAACAACGTCCGGTCCTCCGGAACAAATCTGCGTATCATGTTTTCGTTTCCTCTCTCTTCTTCCGGCAGAAGTTTCCGCCGCTGATTAGACTACGGTACTATTGTACCAATATTTTTGCAAAAAAGCAAGGGCGTTCTGTCGATATCAGCAATGTCCTCCTGCTGTTTCTCTCCCACAGGAGCCTTTTGAGTTCCGCAACAGAATCCTTCAAAATCCCAAGATTTTTTAATTCGTATTATTTTGCGATTATTAGCAAAAAATTAAGTTTCTCGCATTTTTCGCCTTGACGGAGATGATTTTCTGTGCTACCATGAGCATAGATAAAACCAGACATCACCGGACCGGTTTTTAGCCGGATCGGAAAGGAAGGATTCTATGAGCAAGCAGTATGAATTTCACACCCATGTCTGTGCAGACGACCATGCACAGGTCGTCGTCTGCGGCGGCGGGACTGCCGGTGCAGTTGCAGCAATCGCCGCGGCCCGTGAGGGGATGGACGTCCTGGTCATCGAGCCCTTCGGCTCTTTGGGAGGAAGTGCGACCAACGCCTTGGTAACCCCCCTGATGACCGTGGGCATTCCCGGCAATCCTATGAACTCCTCCATCAGCGACGAAATTAACCGGCGTTCCATCGAAGAAGGCTTTGCTTATCAGGGCGGCGTCAATCCCGGCTATTTTGATCCCTGTATGATGCCCTTCCTTCTGGAACAGATGGCGCTGGAGGCCGGCGTCCGTCTCCGCTACTATACAAATCCGATCGATGTGGTGAAGGAAAACGGCAGGATTACCGCCCTGATCGTCCGGGACAAGTCCGGGCTGCATGCGGTGGAGGGCGAAATGTTCATCGACTGCACCGGTGACGGCGATCTTTCTGTTTTGGCCGGCGCCGCCTACACGAAGGGCAACCCGAAAACCGGAAAAAATCAGCCTATTTCTCTGCGCTATGTCTTGGACGACGTGGATCTGAAAGCTTTTGCCGGAACGGTATCCGACGGCAGCATCACCAGTGACGGCTACTCCTCCTGCGTCAAACTCCACGGCGACCGCGAGGTGGAAAAAATCATGACCAGGGCCATGGAAGCCGGGGATCTTACCAAAGAGGACCTCAGCTACTGGCAGGTCTTCCCGCTGGAGCGCGCCGGACGGAAAGGCGGCTTGGCCTGCAACTGTCCGGAATTCTTCGAGCATGTGGATGGCACCGATCCTGCTCACCTCACTGAAACGCAAATTCTGGGCAAGGTCGCTATCCGGCGGCATCTGGCCTTCTATAAGAAGTACTTCAAGGGCTTTGAAAATGCCCACATCTCCAATGTCTCCGCCATGGTCGGCATCCGGGAAAGCCGGGAAATTGTGACGGAGCAGATCATGACCTTTGCCGAAGCGGTTGCTTACCGTAAATTTAACGACGGCATCGCCCAGACCAATTATCCCATCGACGTCCATGGTATGGGGGATGACTACACCTGCGAGACCGTCAAATCGGAAGCCGTCAATGAAAAGCCCTTCTATGAAATCCCCTACGGATCCCTGGTGGTAAAAGGGGTTGACAACCTGCTGGTTGCCGGACGCTGCATCGGCTGCGACTTCCTGGTCCAGGCATCCATCCGCATCCAGCCCACCTGCCGCGCCACCGGCGAGGCCGCCGGCATTGCCGCCAGCATGGCGATCAAAAACGGCGTTCTTCCCCGGGAAATCAACGGCTGCGCTGTCCGGGCACGGATGATCGAAAACGGCGCTGTTTTTTCCGATCGTTAACCGGAGCAGATTTCTCTTTTTCCAAAAAACCGCGTCCGCGGCTGAAGCATACTGTGTGCTTCAATCCGCGGACGCGGTTTTTTGGACGCTGCTCCAGGCAGGCGGCATTGCGTACGGGGATTCACCGAAAGCGCAGACCGCAGAACTCCGTCCGAGCCTGCGGCCTGCCCAACTACAGGTTTACCCACTCCCCTGGTAGCAGCGCCCGGGATTCTCCATCCAGTTCCACCCAGAGAACCCGCCCCGTAGGATTCAAAAGAAAATTTTCGCCTGCCACGAGCCGCTTCATATCCTCCAGGTATGCACAGATTTCACCATTCGATGCGTACCATACGTTTTCCTGTCCGGAGATGCGGCCGGCAAAGGCCTCGATGACATCCCAGGACCGGCAGCCTTCAAATTCATAGGAATGTCCCCAGAGATAGAACAGGGCCAATTCGTCCGCTGTCTCCAGAAACGCCTCCGTCAGGGAAAACAGTTCCGGATCTGCATGGTGGCAGGTGGCGGGCCAAAGGAGAAAGTCCTCTGGCACCTGAAAATCATGGGTGGAAACCGTCGTCCGGTTATAGCGAAACCCCAGCGTCTTTATTGCCTGATAGACCTCGTTGTTCCAACTGCCAAAAGGCAGTGCCATACCAGTGACCTGGCAGCCAAAGCGCTCCTCCAGCGCCTTCCGATCCTCATATAGCTGGGCGTAAAGCTCCCGTTTCGGGAGAGCCTCCAGATGCGGATGCGTTTTGGAGTGGACTGCAATCTCCTGGCCGTCATAAACCTCCGCCATTCTTTGCGAAGGGATCCGGCGGACAGTTGCCGCTTTATAGATCCATCTGTCCTCGCTGCCGAGATCGGAATTGAGGTTGAAGGTGCCTTTAAGTCCATACTTCCGCATGATCCCAGTGAGCTGGATGTCCTGAATGATCCCGTCATCGTAGCTGAGCGTCAGCGCTTTCTGTTTTCCGCCAAGGTAGCATTTGCGAACCTTCATGGATGTATTCCTCCTGTTTTGGGTCTTGCCTACAGACGTCCCGCGCTGTCATCTTTCCTCTGCATACGGCTTGCAGCCATGATGCCACGACCGCCCGACCCGCCGTTTTTGCGCCGGCAAAAACAAACGGATAAGGATGCGATGGGCCGTCAGCACGGAGCCCTCTTTTCCGCAGAAAAGCCTTTGAAGCTATTATACCGCATTTTTCTGCCTATGGAGGAAAAAGTTGTCCGGCAAAACTCCGAATTTTTCTAAAAAATATAGCCACTTTTACTATAGGCTCCTGGTTTCAGTGTCAAATTGTTCGGAAAGAGAATAAGATGAGGGTAAGAACCGGAATCCATGCTGGAAAAACCGCGAAATACAGGTTGGAGGGATCAGAAACCATGAGTCTTGACCATCAGCTTCACTTTTTTCTCGGAGCTAATTCGCCGATCGGCTTTGTTTCCTTTTATGATGAGATCACATCCAAAAGCGATACCTACCGCAGCTTTGTAATCAAAGGCGGCCCCGGAACCGGCAAGTCCTCGCTGATGCGCCGCGTGGGCGGGGAATTTTCGCCGGAAGAGGATTACCCGGAGGCGATTCACTGCTCCTCGGACCCGGATTCCCTGGACGCTGTGATCCTTCCGAACGCGAAAGTCACCATGGCGGACGCAACCCCGCCTCACGTAATCGAACCCCAGTACCCCGGAGCATACGAAAGCGTTGTCAACCTCTGCTCCTGCTGGGATGAGGACTATCTTCAAGCCCACCGCGCGGAGATCATCGCCCTATGCAAGCAGAATTCCG
>CAKXAF010000001.1:19110-38404 GCA_934869045.1 uncultured Nitrososphaerota archaeon
TGTCCGCTTTTTGAGCGCCGCCCATTCCCTATTGTATGATAACTATGTTCTGGCCCTGAATTGTGTGAATACCCAAAAGATCGCCAAAACTGCTGCGGGCATCGTCAGCCGGGAATGCCATCGCAAAAAAACCGGGACTGCTGTGGAGAAGAAGCGACTCCTCAGTGCCATTACGCCCAAGGGGAACCTTTGCTTCACCGAAACCATCCGGACTCTCTGCCCGCGGATCTATCTGATTAAGGATCCCTACGGCGCGGCGTCCAATCTTCTTCTCACCGCCATCCGGTCACTCCTGCTGGAGTATGACGTCACGCTGTATACCTGCTTCTGCCCGCTGAACCCCTACAGCAAGATCGACCACATCCTCATCCCCGAGCTGGGCCTGGGTTTCGTCACAGCTGGGCGCAGCGTCCCCGCGGAAAGCCTTCCTGATCCCTACCGGGTTGTGAGTTTCACCCGGTTCACCGATATGGAACAGCTGGGCAAACGCAAGCAGCGCCTCCACTTTAACCGCCGCGCCGCTGGAGAGATCTTGGACGCCGCCGTCCGATCCCTGAAACGGGCTAAGATCCTCCACGATGCCATCGAAAAATGGTATACCGCCGCTATGGACTTCAAAAAAGCCGAAGCTATTGGAGACGGCGTCATCGAAGCGATCCGGCGATGGAAGACAGCCGTCGAAAAATCGTAGAATGGCGCGGTTTCATGAAGTGCAGAGCTGTCTGCCGGAGAATTCGTCCGCACCCGCTGGAATTATGGCCTTCCCTGTGACATGGGATGCTTTCCCGCCGATTCGATGACCCACACGGAAATGTCCGGAGGAGGAAACGGCGTTGGAGCCGACAGAATCCGTCTTTTCTCCCTTCCGCAAGATCCGGGCGCCTATCCTTTTGCAGTCACAGCCGTTTGACCGGAGGCTTCAGACACCTATTTTTTCCAGATCGCCTTATCCGAATAAACAAAATGCTGCGAGAATTTCGGGGCGCAGTCTCCCTCGAAATTCCCGCAGCGATTTTTATTCGTCTGCCGCCGTTTCTTCCTCGTCCTTTTCCGGCGGATCCAGACGCTGGATCTTCACCTTGGCTACCCGGCGCTCCTCCACCAGCATGACGGTAAAGCGGTAGCCTTCGTATTCGATGCCGGGGTTCTCATCTTCCTTGGGGATGCGGCCCAGCATATGGGTCATAAATCCGCCCAGAGTGTCGTAATCCTCATCCTCCTCAAACGGAATCTTCAGCAGATCACCCAGATCCTCCAGTTCGACCGTTCCCTCCACCACATAGGTATTGTCATCCAGCTTCTGTATGGTCTTTTCCTCTTCGTCGTATTCATCCTCGATCTCGCCGACGATGGCCTCCAGGATGTCCTCCATGGTGAGGATCCCTTCCGTTCCGCCGTACTCGTCTACAACCACTGCCATGGCGGTCTGGCTCTTTTTAAATTCAGCGAAAACATTGCGGCACTTGGTGTGCTCCGGCACATAAATAACCGGGCGGATAAAGTCCGCGATGTTCAGGTCGCCGGAAGACTGGCAGCCGACCAGGCAGAGCAAATCCTTTACATGGATGAAGCCCAGGATGTTGTCCAGATCCTTCTCGTAAACCGGCAGACGAGAAAAGCCCTCGCTGGTGGCGAGATAGACAACCTCGCTGACCTTGGCGTCCTTTTCAACAGCCGCGATCTCGGTGCGGTGGGTCATTACGTCGCCTACCGTCGTGTCATCGAACTCGAAGATGTTGTTGATCATTTCCTTCTGGCTTTCTTCGATAAAGCCCATTTCGCTGCCGGTGTCCACCAGCATCCGGATTTCTTCCTCCGTAACCGTCTCCGCCGTTTTGCGCGGATCCGCCCCAAATAACCGCGCCGCTCCAACAGAAAAGCCGCGGATTGGCCCAGTAATCGGGAGAAAAATCCACAGCACACCGGGAAAGAGCTTAGCGGTGGCGTATCCGAACCGCTCACAGTACCGGGCGCCGAGAAACTGCGGAATTTTAATGCCGATACTAATGACCGCAAAGGTCAGCAGCAGCGCGCAGACCGCCACACTCCCCAGCAGCAGCGGATGGGAAACCGCGCCGGCTTCCAGCTCCGCAGCGGAAAGCCGCACAAGCAGCTGGTAAAGCGGTTCCGCCGCCAGCACCAGCACCGGGATTTCCGCCAGCATGGCGCACACCACCGCCGCCGTCCGGATTTTGTCCGCAATATCCGGAATCGCCAGGCAGCGGGTCAGCCGCTGGGCCCGGGCATCTCCATTTTGTGTCCGCTCCTTTAAATCGGCGTCGTTGACGCCGATCATCGCCGCGGCGCTGGCAGAAAAATAGCAGCAAAATGCCAAAAACACCAATGAAAGCAGCAAATACCATGATCGTCCGTCGTCCAAGTCGTAAAACCTCCAGTTTTTTGTCCGTTTTTGATTTCAAAGGCCCATCGGCCTGAAAATCCTCAAGAAAATTCCGGCTTGACTGCGCGGGTCGCCAGATAAGTCGGCGTATACTCCCGCAGCGCACAGTCCCCCGGCCGGTCGTAATCCTCAAACAGATGGGTCAGCCGGAATCCTGCCAAAAGCTGCCCGCCGATCTGGGTTTCCAGCGAATGGCTGAACTGAATCCCCTCCCAGTTATCCGCCATCCGGCGGTACTCCTCGTCTGAGGCATTGCGGAGAGGGTCATAGGGCAGAGAGTTGACGACCCGCAGCGGGTCGCTGTCCTCAAACAGAAAGACCAGGGGGTTGCTGAAGCCGGCCAGCAGCACACCGCCCGGGCGCAGCACCCGGAAGCATTCCCGCCAAATGGGCAGGACCTCCTGCACGTAACAGTTGGAAACCGGATGAAAAATCAGGTCAAAGCTCCCGTCGGAAAACGGCAGGGGCCTAGTCATATCGCCCTTCACCACCCGGATGCCGTAATTTTCCCGGCTGGCCACCATCCGTTCGGCGGAAAGCTGGCAGTCCGAGTTATCGAACACGGTCACGTCTGCGCCCAGCGCGGCGAAGATAGGCATCTGCTGCCCGCCGCCGCTGGCAAGACCCAGAATTTTCATCCCCGGAAAAGGCAGGAACCAATCTTTTGGCACCGTTTTGCAGGGCGTCAAAAAAACGCCCCAGTTCCCAGCCTTTGCCTGCACAAAATCCTCATGGGTAATGGGGACAGACCACTCGCAACCATGCTCGGCCCACACATCCCAGGTTTTGGAATTAACTGCTGTATAATCGTTCCGGCTTTCCATTTTTCGCTCCTCCGCCGCGGATAAACCGATCGGCTGTTCTTTCATCATCATACCCTGTTTCGGCGGATTTGTCAATCCGTTAAAAGCGGGCCGGTTCAGCCGCCGAAACGGATCGGATCGGTTTCCGGCGTCAGCTTTTCGAAACGGTAGCCCAGGCCGGTATAATAGTCAACCAGCATGCGGATGCACTCCGGCGCCGTGGTCCGCAGCGCATCGTCATGCATCAGAATCAGGATCTTTTCCTTCTCGCCGGCACTTTTCACAATGTTATCGAACATTTTTTGGGCTGGGGTAGCTTTCGATTTGTCGTCCTTGGCGATGGCGTTCCAGTCGAACCAAACGTTTCCAGCCTTCTCCATCCGGGTTTTGATCTCCTTCAAGACTTCCTTGGAGGCGTGCTTGTTGTTGCTGCCGCCGGGAAAACGGAAAATCGACGGACGGACGCCCACGATGGACTCCAGATGGTCAGAAAGCCGGTTGAAGTCCTTGAGATAGGCGTCTGCACTGGCGTAGATTTCACCGTACCGGTGGGAGTAGGAATGGATTCCCAGCGCATGGCCCTCGTCCACGATCCGCTGATAGAGCATTTTTCCCCGTTCCGTAGTGGCGCCGATGACAAAAAAGGTCGCCGGGACATTTTTTTCCTTGAGCACGTCCAAAATTTCGGCAGTCATGACAGAGGGGCCGTCATCAAAACTCAGATAGACGACCTTCCCTTCCGCTTCGCCGGAGGGGAATCCCCCCTCCAGCGTCTCTGCCGCACCTTCCCCAGGGGGCGCAGGAGCCGCGGTCTCTCGGGAGGCGCCCAATGCACGCACGCCCATGACGACCAGATTGCCGGTGATGGCGGCAACCAGAAGCAGCGCGGCCAGCCCGTAAAGCAGGTTGTGCAGCCGGAACGACTTGATAAACATGATGCCACATTCCTTTCGCCGTATAGATTCAGTTTAAGCTTATGCGACAAAAGGCCGGTTCATGTGGGAGGAATTGTCCCTAAATGGAATCGGGATCGCTCTCTGCGCCTTCCCCGGCCAGAAAATAGCGGAGGCCGGTGTAGCGGAGATTGCGTCTATGGTTTCCAACCATGTACTCTACCCGCTTGGCGGATCCCACCAGGACCAGCAGCTTTTTCGCCCGGGTCACAGCGGTGTAGAGAAGGTTGCGGAAATAAAGCTTGTCATAGCCCCCAAGAATCGGAAGGACGACGGCGTCGTATTCGCTGCCCTGGCTCTTGTGGACAGTGATGGCATAGGCCAGTTCCAGGTCCATGGCCATTTCAAAGGGGTAGGAGCACACCCGGCCGTCAAAATCGATGACAATGGAGGCGGAGGCGTTGTCGATGGAACGGATCCTGCCGATGTCTCCGTTATAAATACCCATGCCTTTTTCGCCGTTTTTGTCCCATTCCACGTCATAGTTGTTGCGGTTTTGAAGAACCTTGTCTCCCTCCCGGAAGGTGCAAAGGATGCCCCTGTGCTCCCGCTTGTCCGGCGCGGCGGGATTTAACCGCTCCTGCAGGCGGGCGTTGAGCGCATAGACCCCCACCGTCCCCTTCCGCTGAGGAGCGAGGACCTGGATATCCGCCAGCGGGGAAAAGCCGTAACTCTTGGGCAGGCGCTCTGCCACCAGGTCCACGATGGTCCGTGCCGCCATTTCCTCCCCCAACCGGGACAGAAAGAAAAAGTCCCGGTCCTTTACCGTCAGGTCCGGCATCTCTCCCCGGACGATGCGGTGGGCGTTGGTGACGATGAGGCTCTCTGCCGCCTGACGGAAGATCTGCCGGAGCTCCACCGTGGGGACCTTCCCGCTGGCAATGAGGTCCCGGAGGACGTTGCCTGCGCCCACGGAGGGAAGCTGATCCGAGTCCCCCACCAGCACCAGCTTGCAGCCCGGCCGGATGCCCCGGAGCAGCGATTCGAAAAGCTCCACGTCCACCATGGACATCTCGTCGATGACTACGGCATCCACATCCAGGGGGTTGTGCTCATTGTGCAGGAACCGGGAACGGCTTTCGTCGGAAAAATCCACTTCCAGCAGCCGGTGGATGGTCTTGGCCTCGTGTCCGGTCACCTCGGAGATCCGCATGGCAGCCCGGCCGGTGGGAGCGGCGATGGCAAGCTTCATCCCCTCCTGCTCCAGCAGCTCGATAATGGCGTTGAGAGTAGTGGTCTTACCGGTGCCGGGGCCGCCGGTGAGGATGAGGATGCTCCGGGAGAGAGCCTCCCGGATGGCCCGGCGCTGAAGTTCCTCATAGACGATGCCCTTTTGCTCCTCCACCCGGGCGATCATGGCGTCCACATCCCGCGTCTCGAAGTAGCGGTTCCGGAGCATCAACTCCACGCGGAAAGCGATGTACTTTTCTGCCTCATAAAGGCCCGGAAGGAATAGAAAGTCCTTACCCTTCCGGCGCAGGACGCAGAGCTCTTCCGCGTCCAGGCGATTATCGATTTCGATCTCCACTGAGTCCTCACCCAAGCCGATGAGCTTCTGCGTCAAAAGCACCACCTTGTCCCGGACAAGGCAGGTGTGGCCGTTGCGGAGGTTATAGCGCAGAACATGGGTCACCGCTGCGAAGATCCGCTCGGGGCTGGTCCGCTCCATGCCCATGGAGGCGGCCATCCGGTCGGCAACCTGGAATTCCACGCGGATATCGTCGCCGCAGAGAAGATAAGGGTTCTGCTTCAGCAGATCCGTGGTCAGCGGTCCCCACTTTTTATAAATCCGGACGCTTTGGGAGGAACTGAGGCCGTATTGAGCCAGGAAAATCATCACCGTCCGCATGCTGAACAGCTGGCCGAACTCCTTTATGAGCGCTTCCGCCTTCTTTTGAGAGATCCCCCTGACCTCGGCCAGCCGGGAGGGGTCCTTTTCCAGAACATCCAGGGTCCCGTCTCCGAAAGCGTCAACGATCCGCCCGGCCAGCGCCGCACCGATGCCCTTTACCGCCCCGGAGGCCAGGTACTTCCGAATCGCCGCGGCCGTTTCGGGCAGGCTCCGCTCAAAAAGCACAACCTTGAACTGGTACCCAAACTTCGGATGGGCGACATACTGTCCCGTCAGGGTCAGCGCCTCCCCAGGGGCCACCCCCTGCAGCGGGCCCACCGCTGGGAGGTACTCCTCTCCGGTGTCCATTTCGACCACCGCGAAGCCGCTGGTCGCGTCTTCATAAAGAATCTGCTCCACCGTGCCCCGGAGCTGAACCATCTCACGTTCCGCCATTGTTCCCCTTCCTTCTCCGTAAAACGCCGCAGGGACGCCGTAATCAGCGTCCCTGTCCATCCTGATCAGCCTGCGTCCGCATTCCGCGCCGGGAGCATTCCCGCAAGCACCGGGCCCAGATCCTTTTCCGTGCAGAGCCTTGCCCCCTCAAACCGAAGGGCTATCTGACGGGTGGCGGCGTCCATTCCCCGGTCCACCACCAGGATCCTGCCCGCCGAAAATTCACCTTCTGCCAACTGCGCCTTTGCCCGACGCAAAAGATACTCCATATCCTCCACATGGCCCTCCGCCGTCAGCACCGCAAACGCGGCGGCTCCCACCCGGCGCATGGGCCCGCGCCGGAATATCTGACAACAGACCTCCGTGACGACCCAGATAAACAATCCTGCGATGAGTCCAGCCCAAAAATACTCCCCCATACCGTCATCCCTTCCGTATGATCTCCGCTGCGGAAAACCGCAGCGGGCAGCCATACCTCAGTTTATGAACAACCGGGCAAAAGGGTTCCGGTTCCCCGGTTTCCCGGTACTTTTGGGAAAAAATCAGCCGATCCGCGTAACGGAGGCGTTGGGTCTGGCATTCCGGCAGGCGCTGGCAATCACGCCGAAACCAGCGGCGCCCATAAAGACATATCCGACCAAAAGATCCCGGACAAATGCAGCGGTGAGATCGTTGGCCGACAGAGCCGCCGGCACCGCCAGCAGACACTCCAGGAAATTGTAGCCATCTCCGTGGAAAACCTTATACACCTCGATGCCGTAGCAGAGATACAGCGACACGAACACCATCACAACAGACAGAAGCACCGTTGCGACAACGCCCTTCAAATCTGCACAGCCTCCCAGCTTTTCATAGCCCTTCAGCGCGCAAATCAGCAGCAGCAAACCGATGATCCCGGCGATGTACCCCAGTTGATAGACCAGCACCCAAGCCGCGACGCCGATCAGGGAGCCTAAAAACGCGCCCAGCAGCCCCATGGGCAGATTGCTTCGCACCTTGGCCTGCTGAGCGGCCAGTTCCCGCAGCCTGTCCTCTGCGTTGACTGCACAGTCCCCGCAGAGGAACTGACAGTTATCCCGCAGGACGTACAAGCCGTTTTCCGCAGTCGCGCCGCACTGCATGCAGCAGGAAACAAAATGGTTCGCTTTCAGATACTCGGCCACAGCCTGAAAAACTTCGTGAAAGGACTCCGCAGTTTTCTTGTAGCTGCGCATCTGCACAGCAATATGAAGGGCGTATTCCTCCGCCATCACGCCGGCGATCTCCTTACGGCCTCCTGCGAAGTTCTCCAGGAAATCCCCAGGAACCTGCATGGGCGCTCCCTCCGAGGGACGCGCAGGGAATACGATATAATACTTCCTCTGGCTGGTGTTTTCGATAACCGACGCCTGGTATCCCCCAATGCTTCCGAACAGGACGCCGTTCTGCGCATTGACGGCAAGCCCAAAGGTCCCTGCCAGGCGCTTTCCCATTGCTGAAATCATATGGTTTCCGCTCCCCCTGAAATTCCGTCTCACTCGCCGATGGCACGAAGAAGCTCCTCCGTGCGGTCGGTCTTCTCCCAGCTTGTCCCCAGATCCTCCCGGCCCATATGGCCGTATTTGGCCAGCTCCCGGTAGATGGGACGGCGCAGCTCCAGGCGGTTCATGATGGCCGTGGGCCGCAGGTCAAAGACCTTGCTCACCGCCTCGGCAATTTTCTCATCCGGATACTTTCCGGTGCCAAAGGTGTCTACCAGCACCGAAACGGGCCGGGCGACGCCAATGGCATAGGCGAGCTCAATCTCACATTTGCGGGCCAAACCGGACGCCACAACGTTTTTGGCTACCCAACGGGCGGCGTAGGCCGCGGAGCGGTCTACCTTCGTCGGATCCTTGCCGGAAAAGGCGCCGCCGCCATGGCGGGCGTATCCGCCGTAGGTGTCCACGATGATCTTCCGGCCGGTGAGACCGCTGTCCCCGGCGGGGCCGCCGATGACAAACCGCCCGGTAGGATTCACATAATATTTGGTTTCCGCATCCAAAAGCTCCGCTGGAATGACGGGCTTGACCACATGCTCCAGCAGGTCGGCGCGGATCTGCTCCAGAGATACCTCCTCTGCATGCTGAGAGGAGATGACCACCGTGTCCACCCGGACCGGCCGGTCGTTTTCGTACTCCACCGTCACCTGGGTTTTTCCGTCGGGGCGGAGATAGCCGAGGGTGCCGTCCTTCCGGACCTGGGTCAGCCGCTTGGCCAGCGCGTGGGCCAGCGAAATGGGCAGCGGCATCAGTTCGGGAGTCTCGTCGCAGGCGTAGCCGAACATCATGCCCTGATCTCCCGCGCCATTTTCACCGTCCCCGGCGTCCTGGCCGCTTTTGACCTCCAGGGCCTTGTCCACGCCCATGGCGATGTCCCCGGACTGCTCATGGATAGAGGTCAGCACCGCGCAGGTGTAGCCATCAAAGCCGTACTTCGCCCGGTCGTAGCCGATATCGATGACCACGTCCCGGACAATTTTGGGAATATCAACGTAGCAGTGGGTGGAAATTTCCCCCATGACCATCACCATTCCGGTGGTGCAGCAGGTCTCGCAGGCGACCCGCCCCTGGGGATCCTGCTCCAGAATCGCGTCTAAAACCGCATCGGAAATCTGGTCGCAGATTTTATCGGGGTGTCCCTCCGTAACGGACTCTGATGAAAACAGATACTTGGACATTGCGTCCCTTCCTTTCCCTGTGCGCACGCACAGCGTCGATTTCGTGCGGAACGAATCGCGCCCGCTCCCATCCGCACAAGGAGCCGGGCCGGCAGGAAAGACGCCAGAACAACAAAAAAGCGCCCGGAAATCGAGCGCTTACAGTTTTGTGTCAAACCTCATCTCTCGACTGCGTCGCAGGAATTGGCACCTTACTGGAAACCGGTAGGTTGCCGTGGCTTCACAGGTCCTGTGCCTCCGCCACTCTTGATAAGGTAATTATCGTTTTTATTTTACTGGATTCCGCTTCATTTGTCAAGGGGACACACGCACATGAATTGGACAGCTAAAAGCAGAAAAAATTGGCATTTTGCCGTTTTTACCGAAAAAAAGCCGAATTTTTTCGCCCTGAATTCCAAAACAAATATTTTTTCTCTTGACTTTTCTGCTATTTCCTTTTACAATAGGTATAAAAGAATACCGGCGGATTCATGCCGCTGGTTCTTAAATATTTCATTGAGAAAAAGGACGGCCCATAACGGATGAATATTTTGATTGTTGGCTGCGGACGGGTCGGCTCGGAGCTGGCCGGCATTCTCAGCCGCGAAGGACACGATATTTCGGTGGTCGATCGGAGCGCGGACGCCTTTGCCCTCCTGCCGGAGGATTTTTCCGGCTACTGTACAGCTGGGGTCCCCATCGACCAAGATGTCCTCCGGCAGGCCGGTATTGAAAACTGTGACGCTCTTGCGGCGGTCAGCCCCGACGACAACGTCAACATTATGGTCTGCCAGTTGGCGAGGGAGATGTTCCATGTGGACAATCTCATTGCCCGCATCAACGACCCCCGCCGGGAAAATGTGTTCAGCCATTTTGGTCTGCGCACGATCTGCCCCACTAACATCACGGTGGACAATGTCAAGGGAATCCTGATGCCGGAGGAACACCAGCAGATGCACTTCGGATCCCACACCGTCAGCTTCCGGAATTTCGAGGTTCCCAAACGGCTTTATGGCACCTCAACCGCTGACATCGATGTCGGCAGCGAAGAGAGTCTCTTTGCCGTCCGCCGGGCGGATTACACCTTTCAGCTGCTGTCGGGGGGGCCAGTAACGCTTCAGGCCGGGGACTGGCTGATTATCTGCAGTGTTATTGATTAAAGGAGACTTCCCATGAAAATCGTCATTGTCGGCGGCGGCTCCGTCGGCTACTATTTGGCCAAAACTCTGATGGAGCACAGTCATGAGCCCTCCATTGTCGAGCAAAACAAGACGGTCTGTACGCGCCTTGCCGATGAACTGGACATACCGGTCATCCACGGCGACGGCACGACGATCGAAGCCCTGGGAGATGCTGGCTGCGGCAGCTCCGACGCATTGATTGCCGTCACAGGCCGGGATGAGGCCAACCTCATTGCCTGCCAGCTGGCAAAAATGGAATTTCACATCCAGCGGACAGTCGCCAAGGCCAATAACCCCAAAAATGCCAGCGTCATGAGTGATCTGGGAGTGGATATCACCGTTTCCAGCATCGATTACATCTCCCGCATGATCGAACGGGAGGTGGACCTCTCCGCGATCAAGCATGTGGTTTCCCTGAATCAGGGACAATCCTCCATCAGCGAGATCCTGCTGCCGGACGATTTTAAATATTCCGGTAAGCAGCTGATGGATATCCGCCTGCCGGAGCAGTCGGTTATCGTCACGGTAGAGCGCGGCGGAGAGGCAATTATTCCCCGCGGAAACACCCGTATTTATTCCGGCGACAAGCTTTTGATTGTAGCCAAGGATGAGGCGCTCCACGCCGTCAAGGAAAAACTGAAGCTCACCGATTAAGGAGGAACGCGATGATCAGCGCAAAAGGACAGCTCATTTACGACTACATCCGGGACTGCATCCTGAATCACAACTTTTCCCCCACTGTCCGGGAAATTTGTGAGGAAGTCGGAATCAAATCCACCTCAACCGTCCATTATTATCTAAAGGAGCTGGTGGACGAGGGTTATATCGTCAAGGACGATTTGAAAAAGCGCACAATTAAGCTCCCGGGCAGCACGACCTTCTCCGTCCCCCTCCTCGGAACTGTGACGGCGGGAATTCCGATCACTGCCATTGAGGAGATTGAGGAATATCTGCCGGTCCCCAACCTGACCGGAAACCCGGAGGACTATTTTGCCCTTCACGTCCGCGGTGAAAGCATGATCAACGCCGGGATCCTGGATGGGGATATCGTCGTCGTCCATAAAACGCCGGTCTGCCGCAACGGGGATATCATTGTCGCGCTAATCGACGACGAGGCAACAGTCAAACGATTTTACAAAGAAAACGGCCATTTTCGGCTGATGCCGGAAAACCCGGATTTCAAGCCGATCATCGTGGAAGAGATGACCATTCTCGGCAAGGTTGCCGCACTCATCCGCAACTACTGACAGCAAGGGAAAGGGATCTGCAGGGTCTCCTTTCCCTTTTTCATCGGATCGGCGGGAGGGATTTTGTGAATTTAGGCCAGATACTGACAGCCGTGCTGTTTCCCAAGCGCTGTCCCTTCTGCGGGGCGGCTATTCCGCATACGCTGCGCTGCTGCGCCGAATGCGAAAAGATCCTTCCCCGGGCCGGAAGCGGACTCTGCCGGGGCTGCGGAAAATCCCCCTGCATCTGCGGCGAAGATTGGCCGCTGGATGGTGTTTTTTCCGCCTTTGAATATCGCGGCGGAGCCGCCAGGGCTATCCGGCAGATGAAATTCCACAACAGGCCGGCCATCGCCCGTCACCTTGCGCCCTATCTGGCGGAGGTCCTGCCCGAAGAGCTGTCTTTTGACGCCATTGTCCCCATCCCCATGACCCGATCCGGAATCCGGCGGCGCGGTTATAACCAGGCGGCTCTCCTCGCCCGTTTTCTCTCCCGGGAAACCGGCATCCCTTGCGAGGAACTGCTGGTGAAAGTCCGGAAGACCAGTCCCCAGCACATGCTCAACGCCCGGGAGCGCCGCGGCAATCTTTCAGGAGCGTATGCGCAGGCCAAGGGTGGGGTTGTCCAGGGCCGGATCCTCCTGCTCTGCGATGATGTAACCACCACTGGAGCCACTCTGCGTGAAGCCGCCGGGATTCTGCTGCGGAGCGGAGCTCGGGCGGTGTACGCGGTGACCGCCGCGGCAACCGGCTTTTCCAGTGTGCAGGACGGCCCTCTGGAGGAGGAAGCCTTTTAAGTGTTCTCCCATCGAAATGGGCGTGCGGGAGTACTGCGTCCCCCGGAGCTGAAAGGCAGGATTCTCCGTTTCCCGTTTCGTCGGACTTTCTGTTGTTTTTGTTGCCAAACACTTCCGGTTTGTAGTATAATAGGTGCAGATCATTATGATTCGATCCTGAAAATGCTGTAACACAACCATTCGGCAGAGTCCGCCCGCATCATAAAATGCGTGCCTGTTCCGCAGGCATATTTTGAAATTCCCTAAGGAGGAATCACTTTGGCAGGAGTTGACCTCGGTATCGACCTCGGTACCACAAAAATCATCGTATACCGCCGCGGCAAGGGCATCGTTTTGGAGGAGCCCAGCGTCGTTGCCTATAACGTCCGCACGGAGCAGGTTGTTGCCGTCGGCCACGAGGCCCTGGCTATGCTGGGCAAGACCCCGGCCTATATCCAGACGGAGTGTCCCATCCGCGACGGTGTAATCTCCAATCATCTCTATACAGAATTTCTCGTTAAGGAATTCGTCCGGAAGGTGACCCGCAGTTTCCTGATCAAGCCCCGGATCGCCATCTGCATCCCCTCCTCCATCACTCACGTAGAAGCCCGCGCCGTAGTGGAAGCAGCCATGAGCGCAGGCGCCCGGAAGGTTTACCTGGTGGACGAACCCCTCGCCGCCGCCATGGGGGCGGGAATCGACGTCACCGCGCCCAGCGGCCACATGATGGTGGATTCCGGCGGAGGCACAACGGACGTGGCCGTCATCTCCCTGGGCGGCATTGTCACAGCGGACTCCCTCCGTGTGGCGGGCAACACCTTTGACGAGTCCATCGTAAAGTACATTCAGAACACCTACAAGCTTGCCATCGGCAGCAAGGTTGCGGAAAAGCTGAAAAAGGAGATCGGCTGTGTGTTTGAGCCGGACAGCGGGCTTTCCGCGACTGTAAAAGGCCGGAATCTCTTAACCGGCTATCCGGAGCAGATCACAATCACCCAAACGGAGCTTTTTGATGTTCTGCGCCCTCATGCGGATGAGATCGTCGCCTCTGTCCGCAACGTCCTGGAGCGCACTCCGCCGGAGCTGATTGGGGATATCCACGATAATGGCATCGTGATGACCGGCGGCACGTCCCTGCTCCGCGGCATGGACCGCCTGATCGAGGAAAACACCGGAGTCGAGACCCGCATTGCCGAGGAAGCGGTGCGCTGTGTCGGAATCGGCACCGGAAGATCCTTTGAGCAGATGGACGAGCTGAAGGAAGGCTTCCAAAACGCCGCCACCTACAGCCACTGAGGGCCGCGCCATGAAGATTCTGATCATCGACGGCCAGGGAGGCGGCATCGGCCGGATGCTGATCGAGCAATTGCGCGCCGCCCTTCCGGACGCGTTTCTCATTGCCGCCGGCGCCAACTCCGCCGCCACCTCCGCTATGCTCAAGGCCGGCGCCAGCGCGGGCGCCACAGGTGAAAATGCCGTGGTTTACAACTGCGGCCGCGCGGATGTCATCACCGGCCCTGCGGGTATTCTCCTGGCCAACGCCATGTTCGGGGAGATTTCCCCGGCAATGGCTCGCGCCGTCTCCGAAAGCGCATGTCCCAAAGTCCTGATCCCTGTGCAGAAGTGCCATCTGCAAATGGCCGGCGTGGCCGAGCTGCCCCTGGCCCGTTATCTGGAGGATGCGGTTGCCCGCATTTCCGCAATCTGCCCTCCAGGGGAGTCCGCTGAATAGCCATCCTCGGGGGGATCGGTGTGTGCTCTTTCCGTGCGCGGCAAAGGATTTCCTGACTTTATCAACCGCAGCGGAAAATTTTTCACTTTCCTATAGAGAGGCTCCCTGCGGCTCAGCCCATCCTCAACACGCGAAAACCGCCCCGATGGGGGCGGTTTTTTCATGAAGGCCGACGGGAAATCAATTTGCGCCCACGGTATTTTGGGGCGTTCCGTCCAAAAAAGCAAAAAAGTTCTCCGCTGCGATCCGAAGCAGCCGCCCGCGGGTTTCCCGGGGTCCCCAGGAAACATGGGGCGTTACGATGCACCGCGGATGCCGCACCAGCGGGTTTTCCTGCCCCGCCGGTTCCTGGGAAAAGACGTCCACCGCCGCCGCCAGCAGCCGCCCGCTGTCCAGCGCGGCTGCGACATCCTCCTCGTTGAGGACCGGCCCCCGCGCCGTGTTGAGCAGAATCGCCCCCGGCTTCATTTTCTCCAGAAAGGCGCGGTCCACCATTCCCCTGGTTTCCGGCGTCAGCGGACAGTGGATGGAAAGGACGTCGCTTTCCCGGCAGAGCTCGTCGAGTCCCACCATCCGGGCCGTTTCCGTTCTATCAGGATGCCGCCGGTATCCGATCACCCGCATCCCCAGGGCCTGGCAGGCCCCGCCGAACACCCGGCCGATATCGCCGTATCCCAGAATCCCCACGGTTTTGCCGGATAGCTCCAGCATCGGCACCGCGGTAACGCCAGGATCTGCCGGAAGCCGCCAGTTTCCGGCCTTTACGTATCCGGAGAACTCTGCCGCCCGGTTGGTCACCGCCAGCAGCAGCGCCATGGTGTGCTGAGCCACAGCATAGGACGAATAAGCGGGAACATTGCAGATGGTCACGCCGCGTTCTGCGGCGGCAGGAAGGTCGATGATATTATACCCCGTCCCGAACACCCCAATATACCGAAGCTTCCGGCAGCGCTCCAGTACCGTCCGATCCAGCCTGGTCCGGTTGACAAAAACCGCCTCCGCATCCCCGATTCGGGCCGCGGCTTCACCGTCCGGCGTTTCGTCGTACCAAACCAAATCCGGAAACCGCTCCGCTACCTCCCAGGGCTGACGGTCATGATTGACAAGGTATCCGTCCAGCACTACAATTTTCACAGGGCTCCTCCTTTCCAGTCAGGCGCTTTCCTCTGGCCGGGCGAACTGACTGTTGTAAAGATTGGCATAAAAGCCGCCTCTGGCCAGCAGCTCCTGATGGGTACCCTGCTCCACGACGCTTCCTTGATTCATCACCAGGATCACGTCAGCCTCCCGAATGGTGGAAAGCCGGTGGGCTACCACGAAGCTGGTCCTCCCCTCCATCATCCGCTGGAAGGCTTTCTGAACCAGGATCTCGGTGCGGGTGTCAATGTTGGAGGTCGCCTCGTCCAGAATCAGCATAGGCGGATCCACCAGCATCACCCGTGCAATGCAGAGAAGCTGCCGCTGCCCCTGAGAGAGATTCCCGCCATCTTCGGCGATAACCGTATCATACCCCTTGGGCAGGCGCTTGATGAAGCTGTGCGCATGGGCTGCCTTGGCCGCCGCAACGATCTCTTCGTCGGCGGCGCCGGGCTTTCCGTAGGAAATATTCTCCCGTACTGTCCCGGAAAAGAGCCACGATTCCTGCAGCACCATCCCGAAAAGGGAGCGCATGCTTCTCCGGGTCATCGCGCGGATATCCATCCCATCGATAGAGATTTCACCGGCATTCACATCATAAAACCGCATAAGAAGATTGATGAGAGTGGTCTTGCCGCAGCCGGTGGGGCCAACGATCGCTACCCTCTGGCCCGGCCGGACCTTCAGATTCATGTTTTCAATCAGCGGCCGATCCGGATCGTAGGAGAAAAATACACCGTCGATGTCCACCTGTCCGCTGCATCCTGCGACGGTCCTGGCGTCCGGCGCGTCCGGCGGCTCCACCGGCTCATCCAGCACGGCAAAAACCCTCTGGGCCGACGCAAAAGCCGTCTGAAGCTGGGTGATGATGCCCGTCACCTCGTTGAAGGGTTTGGTGTACTGCTGGGCGTAACTCAAAAACATTGAGATCTGCCCTACGGAAATGCGCCCGGCAATGGCGCTGACCGCGCCGGTGATTCCCACCGCCGCATAGACCACCGCGTTGACGAACCGTGTGCTGGGATTGGACAGCGAGGAGAAGAACTGAGCCTTCTGCCCCTGATCGTAGAGCCGGCCGTTGATCTCCCCGAAGGCAGCCTGAGCCCGGTCCTCATAAACAAAACCTTTGACCAGCTTCTGGTTCGCCACCATCTCTTCGATATAGCCGGACAGTTCCCCCTGAATAGCGGTCTGCCCCCGGAAATGCTTGTAGGAATTCCGTGCGATGAAGGACGCCACAAACAGCGACAGCGGCGTCAGAACAAACACCAGCAGCGCCACCCAAACATTGGCCGCTACCATGAAGACAAGGGTCCCCACGATGGTCACCACTCCGGTAAACAGCTGTGTGAAACCCTGCAGCAGCCCATCGGAGACCTGGTCGATGTCGTTGACTACCCGGCTGATGAAATCGCCGTGGGCCGTCTGGTCAATGTACCGCAGCGGCACGCCATTCAATTTTTGAAACAATTGAATCCGAAGGTCCTTAACCGTCCGATAGGTGATGACGTTGGTGCAGTAGGACATGAGCCACTGAAAAAGAGCCGCCCCCCCCACCGATGCGCCCAACAGCGCAAGGATCCGCAGCAACTCCCGATAGTCTACCTCCCCGGGTCCCAAAATGCAGTCGACGCCGTCACCGATGAGCACCGGCGCCATCAGGGTCAGCAGCACGCTGACCAGAGCCGCCGCCATAGCCGCCGCCAGATATCCCCGGTACGGCCGTGTGTAGGCCAGCAGCCGCCGGACAGCGCCGCGGTCAATTTTTTTCGCTTTTCCGCTCATTTCGCCGCCTCCTCTGCGCTCAGCTGGGATAAACAGATTTCCCGGTACACCGGACAAGTTTCCAGTAGCTCTTCGTGGGTTCCAAGGCCCGCCATCTCCCCATCATCCAGCACCAGAATCCGGTCCGCATGGCGGATGGTGCTGGCCCGCTGGGACACCATCACCACCGTCATCCCCCGGGTATCCTCCCGGAGAGCCTTCCGCAGAGCCGCGTCGGTGGCAAAGTCCAAAGCGCTGGCCGAGTCATCCAGGATGAGCAGCTTGGGTTTTCCCGCCAGCGCCCGTGCGATGGTCAGCCGCTGCTTCTGCCCGCCGGAGAAGTTTTTGCCGCTCTGCTCCACCCGGGTCTCCAGTTTTTTCGGCAGTGCCTCGACAAAAGCCTTGGCCTGGGCGGTTTTCAGCGCCGCCCAAAGCTCCTCCTCCTTCGCCCCGGGATTCCCCCAGCGAAGGTTCTCCGCAACAGTCCCGGAGACCACCGCAGCCTTCTGGGGGACGATTCCCACCAGCCGCCGCAGCTGCGCGAAGGGATACTCCTTCACGTCCCGGCCAAACACCCGGACACTTCCGGATTCGGCGTCGTAAAACCGGGGGATCAGGCTGACAAAGGTGGATTTCCCGGAGCCAGTACCGCCGATGACACCCAAGGTCTCCCCTTGCCGCAGGGTCAGGGAAATCCCGGCCAGAGACGGCTCCTCTGCCCCGGCGTAGCGGAAAGTCACGTCATCAAACTCCAATGCGGGAGCGCCTTCCAGCGGCTCCACCGGCGCGAAAGCGGTCTCCTGGACGGAGGGAACCGTCTCCAGCACCTCATTGACCCGCACTGCCGAAGCCGACGCCTTGGTGAAAATCACCACCAGATTGGCTACCACGATCAGCGCCTGCAAAATCTGGGTCATGTAATTGACAAAGGCGATGATTTCCCCCTGGGTCAGCCGCCCGGCGTCCACCTGAAAGCCGCCGAACCACAGGATGGCCACAATCCCCAGATTCATGATCACGTAGGTCAGGGGGTTCAAAAGGGCGGACAGCCGCCCCACCCGGACCGAAGTGTTCGCCAGATCGTCGCTGGCCTCGGTGAAGCGGCCAAGCTCGCTCTCCTGCTTGGAAAATGCGCGGATCACCCGGGCGCCCTCCAGGTTTTCCCGGGTAATCAACGAAATCCGGTCCAGCTTTTTCTGCATCACCCGGAAAAAGGGTACCGACCGGCTCATGACAAAATAGAGGACCCCCACGATCAGCGGGAATACCACCAAAAAAATCAGGGAAAGCTTTACATCAATGGTAAAGGCCATCACCACCGCGCCCACGGCCAGAAACGGCGCGCGCACCACCAGCCGGATGAGCATGGCTACCGCCAGCTGCAGCTGGTTCACGTCGTTGGTCAGCCGTGTGATCAGGGAGTGGGTCCCAAACCGGTCCAGCTCAGCATGAGAAAAGCTGTTGATTTTCCGGTACATTTCCCGGCGCAGGTTGGTCCCGACCCCCTGGGAGGCGATAGAGGCAAAATACTGGCAGATCAGGGCGCATCCCAGGCTCACCGCCGCGATCAGCAGCAGCAGCCCTCCCATTCGGAGGACGTAGCCCCCGTCGCCGTTCTTCACGCCAATATCGATGATTCTGGCCATGACCAGCGGGACAATCAGCTCCAGCACAGCCTCCAGCCACTTAAAAATCGGCCCCAGAACGACCTGTTTTTTGTAATCGCCCAGAAACCGGCGCAGTTTCCACATGGTAAGACTTCCTCCTCAGCTGCCTGAAAACAGGCGGGACTTTTCTTGTTATTGTACCACAAAATCCCATGCCTTCACAAGCCCCGCCGGCGATTTTCCCCGGTTTTAAAAAAATGGGAGAGCGTCCCGGATCCTGAGTCCTCCCGCGTCAAACGCAGCGCGGATCAAAACAGCGTATAAAACAGCGGTATCGTCAAAAAGAGCATCCAGCCGGGGTGCCACTGCCCGAAGCAGAAGCCCAGAAGCAGAAACGCCATGGTGCACAGCAGGGGGTAAGCGGCCGCCAGCTTGGGAACCCGTTTTTTCAGAAACCCGCAGACCAGCAAAAGCCCGACGCAGAAAAGCGGCGTAAAAAGCTGGAACAGTATCAAAAAGATCAAAGCAGCAATTCCTGCCAGGCACAACGCCAAGCCCATGACGGCGCCTCTCCCCAGCCGGATCTTCTGCGGCTCCTCCGGTGCGGGCGCGCTGCCTTCCATCCCGGCGCACCACTCCGGATTCGGCGGCTCCGGCGCGCGGGGCGGCTCGCTGAAAAAGGGGTCCTCCGCTTCCTGCGAGTCCTCCCCATCGATATTCAGCAGCTTGTCCAGTGATACGCCGTACAGC
>CAKXAF010000002.1:0-37539 GCA_934869045.1 uncultured Nitrososphaerota archaeon
GCGTTCGAGTGGTTCTGCTGGGAGTAGATTCAGCGTGACTTCCCGACATCTCCCCTGCGTCTGTTCAAAGTCATCCTCAGTCTGAGAGATACAGTCCGTTCCCCACAGATAGGTCGCGCATTCAAAGTGATGATAGAGGCTGCGGTAGTCCAGATTGATGGTGCCGACAACAGCCTCCCGGTCGTCACAGACAAAGACCTTGGCATGTACGAAGCCGGGGGTGTATTCGTAGATCTTCACCCCGGATTCCAGCAGGGATCTGTAATGGGTCAGCGCAAGGGCAAAGGGGATGTACTTATCTGGAACACCAGGCAGGATGATCCGCACATCAACACCGCGCTCGGCGGCATACTTGAGCGCATTTTCCAGCTCACCGTCCAAAATCAGATATGGCGTCATGATATGGACATACTTCTGGGCCCGGTTCAGCATATCCATGTAGACCTGTTCGCCCACCTTGTCCTTGTCCAAGGGGCAGTCTCCGTAAGGCATGACAAAACCGTTTGCAGCCTGCTGCTTTGCCGGTACATTCAGAAATGTGTCAAAATCCGGTGCCTTTTCATCCAAGTACCACATGTGCAGGAACATCCTGGTGAAGCTGCGGGCTGCTTCGCCCTTTACCATCACGGCGGTGTCCTTCCAGTGACCGTACTTTTCATAGGCGTTGATGTATTCATCCGCCAGATTGATGCCGCCGTTGAAGGCGGTCTCCCCGTCGATCACCAGGATCTTCCGGTGATCGCGGTAGTTATAATGGGTGGAGACAAAGGGCTTGATGGGGGCAAACATTTTGCTTTGAATGCCAAGAGATCGAAGCCGCCTGGGGTAGTCATGGGGCAGGGTAGACAGCTCACAGGTGCCGTCGTAGAGCATACGGACCTCCACGCCCTCTTTGGCCTTCCGCGCCAGGATCTCCAGGATCTTGCCCCACATTTCCCCCTCATCCACGATGAAGTACTCCAGGAAGATGAACCGCTTTGCCTGCTCCAGCTGGATCAGCATCTCCCGGAACTTGTCCTCGCCTAGTGGGAAATAGGTGACGGCAGTATGGTCATAGACCGGATAGCATCCACTGCGCTGAACATAGCGGGCAAGCGCCGCGGCTCCGGGGTCGGACTGCCCCAGGGCCTGAGCTGTCTCCGGGGACTGGACAAGGGTTTCCGCAGTTTCCGTATTCAATTCCGCATAGCGCTTTTTCAGAGCCCGGTGGCCAATGTTTTTCTGGGTGTAAAGAAACAGCAGGGCGCCGAACACCGGCAGGAGCATGACCACCACCAGCCACGTGATCTTGGCGGTGGGGTCCATAGCGCTGTTGAGCAGATACAGTACCATAAAAAACGTGAAGATTACAACGCCGCCGTAAATGTGGGGCAGGAAGGCCTCGAACCAGTGAAAGATGCTGAACAGGAACAGCACCTGCATGGCCAGCAGGACGAGGATCAATCCAGAGCGGCTGAAGATCACCCGGAAAATCCCCCGCTTGCCCTTTTCCAAAAGGTGTATCCCTGCTTTTTTGGAATTCTCTTTCATAATAAGCCCTCTCTTTTGGAAATTACAAAAATTTCCGCAAACCTTATGCAACAGCAGTTCTTGACTTTTATTTTAAAAACTCAAAATCCAGCAATATCAGGGCTCGAACGGTCGAGGTGTAGGAGTAGTCAAGAAATAACCGACTCTCCTACACCTTTTTCCGCTCTTAATTGCGAGGAAAATCATCGCCCATTCGGGGCTGACTCTCCTGAAGGAAGTCCCGTTTTTTCAGCCGCTCCTTATAGACCTCCCGAATGTTCTCAATGGCCAGGACCGCCCGGTTATTCGGATAATCCTCATGTTCGTCGCAGTACCGCTCATACTCGTCGATTTTCACCAGCACCTCCACAAACTCCTCTTTTGTGTGATAAATAGGCCGGAGCAGTTCGTTGTTGAAGTGCAGAATTTGAGCCCGGCAACTGTCAGCGGTGCGGCGGCCATCCATCTCGATATGTTCGTCCAGTTTCGCTCCGATTTCATCGAGTCTGCCGGATATGTCGGCGTTGATCGCTTTCCCAATGGCTTTAGCCAATGCCGACCACGGATTGATTTTGATGGGGGCGATCTGTACCAGGGTCATCAGAATCAGGAGCAAACCGCTCCCGCTCAGCAGAATTTCTTTGATAGTCAAGATGTAACTCCTCTCCGCCATGTCGCGGATCAGGCGCCCATGACTTCCTCAATCGTGCCAAGATCCGTCCACTTCACATTGATCATCCCCGGCTCCCACACATTGTTGTCCTGCCCAGATCGCCACACATGGCCGTTGTGGGTGCAACAATTTCCCGTCATGTACGGGCTCGTGGACATGGCGACGAAGGGGAGGGCCTTCTTAGGATCATCCGACCAGTAGAACCCCCACTGGGCGGGCAGTTCCTCCGGCTCCTGGGGGTAGGTGTCGCTGTTGTAGTTTTGGATAAGGCGCACAATACGCCCAGCCGAAGATCGGCACAGGAACCCGTCCGTCTTGCCGGCCTTGCGCTCCAGCATGTTCTTCTTGGCGACCGCGGCGGAGAAGTCGGGAATATAATCCTCTTTCTCGTACAGTTCGGTGCCCGTCATGCCCTCGGAAGTCTCCTGCAAATCCTGGGCCCGGCGCATGCCGTATTCCCGCATAGTGATCAGCACAAACTCCTTGTCAGTCAACTCCGTTCACTCCTTCCCGAATCGCATTGGCCAGTTCCACATAGGATGCCAGCTCTTTCTGAGCACGATACCGAGCCTCGTTGCTGAGGTCGATCTCATTGTCCATGCCTTTCTTCAGGAACTCCTCATAGTTGTCCCGGACATTCTGGACAATGCCGTCCCAGGTTTCCACCTCCACATGGTACTCGTCGTACTCATATCCGGCGAACTCCTCGGTCTCTGCCGGTTTCACATTTTGAAACAGCCGCACAAGGCTTCGGTTGGTTCCCGGGATCTGCTCCACGGTAAACTTCCCCGGATCGACCATTCCCTGTACTTTCATAGGTGCCACTCCTTTCAGGCCGCCCGATAAGGCGGATATAATCGTTGCAGCCGCCGACATTCCCTTCGGACGACTTTCTTGAGATTGAACATGGTATTCGGCTGGTAATACCGTTCCAATATTCGCTGACTGTTGCACTTGCGGAGCTGCCCCAGTCTTGAGATCAGTCCGGACGCCCTCTTGAACGAGATGACCCGGTTCCGGTCTCTCCGATGGTAGTAGATGTGCAGCGCCCGCTTGAGCCGAAACAGGTTGTGCTTTCGGAGGATCGTGTACCCATGCCCGAAACGATAGCCCAAGGCAGACGGAATTCTTGGCCGGCGGTGCCGCTGCTTTTTCTCAGGCAGGGCGTCGTGGACTTTCTCCACTCTCGGCGTAAAACCAACCCGGAAGATCTGCCAATTTCCCTTCAACCGCAAGCCCACCTCGGCCAACCATGCCCGGATGTCCTCCAGCAGCCGCCTCAGCTTCCGCTTATTGGAGCTGAAGATGGTGAAGTTATCCATCTGCCGCAGATAGTGGCTCACGCCATATTGCTTTTGGTGAATCATCAGATCCAGCGGCTGGAGCAGCAGATGCAGGAACCATGCGGAGAAGAACGCGCCGATCAGGACTCCATACTCCATCAGCGCGTCGTACAGCCAGAGCGTTTCCCGGTCCTTGAACAGACGTTTCAGCGCATGGATGACATACGGCGGGTCCACCTCCACAAAGCAGTGGTGAATATCGCACTCCGCGCAGTATTGGGTGCCCACAGGGTCGTTCTTCATCCATTTCTTCAAAACCTTTACGCCATAGGAGTTGCCGCGCCCCGGCACGCTTGCGATGCAATACTTGTCCATGCTCCGCCTGATATGTGGAATCATGGGCTGCACCACCGCATGGTGGACATACTGGTCCGGCCACAAAAGCGGCTCATTGATATCCCGCCATTTCCCTTTGCCGCTATCCGCGTTCCGGTCCCATTTCCGCCGTTGCAGGGGTTTATGCATATGCTCGTCCCCGGTCACCAGGTCTTCGATGAACTTGCGAAGTTTCTTCACATATTCATCCTTGTTGGCCTCGATCTCCATGACCTTCTTATTCAGCGTGTGGTCGCCGTTGCGCCGGTGTCCCCGGTTGACCTCATCGATTGCCAAATAAAGATTTTCATCGGAAATGATTTGTTGGTAAATTCTAACTCGTTTCATCAGGGATAGTGTTCCTCCTTGTAGCCTCACAACTGTTCCATCGCCGCGGGTGGTTCCGGGGCGGGACCCGGCCCGAAGTGTACTAAGCTGTGTCCTGACGGCTCATCTTCAGCAAGTGCTGCGCGGTCAACGATGCGTAATAGAAAGGGTGAGGAACCCTGACTACCAAAAGGAGGTTTAGCCATACCCGACAGGCCCTTCGACCTGCGTCTGCTTCAAGAAGGCGACAGCCGATGTTGGAGTTGGAGTTCGACGTGTTGTTGTAGTTCACGTAGAAAGGTCCGTGATTCTGGTTCTGGTTATAGTTACCGCCATGGTGCAGGCACGGGTTACCACCGTTGAAATTCCAGTTATCCGGGACATCGTCTGCTGCAAAGTTGACCCCGCGCTTTCCCCTTACCAAAGGAAAAGCGGTTTATAAGAGCGAAATCGCTCCATTTTGAAATTAAGAAACAGCGGAGGTTGGGGGAAGGGACTGCGGTCCCCTCACCCCAAACCCCCTCCTCGCCAGGGGAATGGTCACGCCGCCTTCGGCGGGCGCTCCTGGAGGCGACAGCCGATGCTGGAGTTGGAGTTCGACGCGTTGCCGCAGTACACGTAGAAAAGCCCGTGACTCCGGTTCTGGTAATAGTAACCGCCATGGTACAGGCACGGGTAACCACCGCTGAAATACCAGACATCCGGGACATAGGTAGTCGTACTGCCAGAAGATTCGGTGGGGTAGAGCGCCCACTCCAGACCGCTTTGAGTCGGGATAGTGAAATTGCTGGGGTAACCGGCGGTCGGCTTGCCCACCAGGACCCCGTTGGCGCTGTCGCTGAACTGGTTGGGATTCTTGATGACGTTCAGGCCGCTGCTGTTGTAATAGCACCCGTCCATCCAGTCGTACACGTTGTCCCACCAGCCCTCAATGTTCCGGTACTGGCAGAATCCGTAGGAATCCCGGCTGGCCGCCGTGGTTCCCGTGTGGTACTGCATGGCGTCCGTCTTGCCGTTGTTCTCCTCGGAGCCGCTGGCCGAACAGCCCAGGCCGATGCGCTCGCCGTTCCAGTCTGCAAACTCCACCAGGAACAGCATGTTCACATACCAGAACTGGGCAAAGTCCATCTGCCAGATGTTCGTCCCCAGATTGTGGATATTGGTGCGGGCAATGGAACGGGTGATGTTGACCATCTGCGCCTGATTGGTCTCCGATTTCCAGTTGGAGCCGCAGTGGTACCGGCCGATGTAGGAGTGATCCAGCTCGCCCAAGCCATCGCCCCGATCCATATTCACAGGGTCCACATGGAACCCCTCAACAGGGCCGTCCGCGATTTGCAGCTTCAACTTCTTCCCCGTCTTGGTCCACTTGAACCAATACTTGGGCTCCTTCACCATCACACCACCGGTCCGGGTAACCTTGGTCATGTCCCTCCACGGGTACAGGTTGTCAAATGGAGAGGAGCCGGAGCCATTATTCACTGCCGGATTGGGGTCGCCGAACCCGGTCGCCCCGTCCGTGCGCTTTCCCTTGGTGGAGCCGCTGCTGGTCCAATCCCACTCCACGCCGTAGATGGTGACGAACTGAGCCTTGACCTGTACCTGCTTGTCCGCGCCGGCCAGATAGTTGCCCCCCTCTGCCACCTTGACGGTAATTGTGGTGGTGCCTGTGGTGTCCTTTACACTGTTCACCGTCACCTCCCCCGTGATCTGATTGACGTTGCTCACGGTAGCCACACTCTGATTGTTGGAGATGGCGGAGATCACACCGTCCCCTTTCCGGGTCACCGTGAATTTGGCGCTTCGGGCGCTGGTGTTCAGGGTCACAGCCGCGGGGTTTACCGTCACCACCTGATCGCCCTTGGCGATGGACCAGGTCGCGGTCTTGCCGCCCACTTCGCCGTCCCACCACTGATGGTTGGAGTCCGGTGTAAAGGTGGCGGTGTATCCCGTCCCGGCGTTGATTTGGGGCTCCACCGAAACAGTCATCTTATTGCTGTCATAGTTGCTGTCCCAGGACGGGGTCTTGGGGTTGCCGTCGTACTTCGGCACGCTGCTCTGCTTTGGCACCGCCGCCAGGCTGGCCCGGCCAATGGTCCAGTTTACCGTCTTCTTCCCGGTGGTGCCGTCCGACCACATGCCTTTCAGCAGGGTAAAGGTGGCGGTATGGGTGCCCGCGTTGGTCTGGGGTGTCACCGATACCGAGGAATTCTCCTGGTCAAAGTTGTCCCACTCTGGCGTCTGCGGCGCGCCCGTATAAACGGGAGAGCCCTTCTGCACCGGGATGGGTACGATGACGCTGGTGATGGTCCAGATGACCTCCTTGGCCCCGGTGGAGCCGTCCCACCACTTGTAGTTGGGCGTGGGGGTAAAGGTGGCGGTATAGTCCTTGGCCTCTGTGCCGAACCGCTCTCCGCCGATGGTCAGCTTGCTGGTGTCATAGTTGTCCCAGGTGGGGGACTGGGGCTTTCCATTGGCCGCCAGCGCATTGCTCTGCTTCGGCGGCGAAGCGATGACCGCCCGGTCGATGACCCAGCTTACGGTCGCCTCATTCTGCCCTCCGGGGAATACATAGCCATAGTCCAGAACAAACTTGGCGGAATAGGTGCCTGCATTGACGCCATTGGTTTCTCCGGAAATGGTCATCTTTCCGGTGTCATATCCGGTCCACGCCGGCGTCTTGGTCTCTCCGTCATAGGTCAGAACTCCATTTTGAACCGGGACGGCCACCTCGATGGGGTTCACCGTCACCGTCAGGCTTGCGGTCTTGGTCACGCCCTCGTAGGCGTACTGGATCTGCACTGCCTGCTGCCCCAGTGCGGAGAACGCGTCCGGGGAGTGGGTGTATCCGGAGACTTCCTCCGAGGATTCGTCCGAATAAGTGGCTGTGACCACCATTCCGGCCGGATCAAAGGTCTCCAGATACTGGTATGTCATCTTTGTCGGGTTTGCCGTGATGGCGATGGACACCAGCACCTTCTTCACTGTCACGGGTACGCTGGCCGTCTTGGTGATCCGCCCCTCCGTGTAAGTAATGGTCACCTCCGTGACCCCATCCGTCAGAACCTGAGGCGAAACGGTGTAGCCGGTCACGTCTGAAGTAAGACCGTACCCATAGCCCGCCGTGACCACCATGCCGGTCGGGTCAAAGGACTCCCCGGACTTATAGATTGTCTTGTTGGGCTGCTTGGTAATTGCCAGGGTCTCCAGCTTCAGAGCGCCGCCGCCACCGTTGCCGCCGGTCATGTTGAAAACCTTGCCGACGTTAGCGTTACTCATTGCTCTGCTCGACCTCCAGTCGCAAAATAGAAATCGTCAGGTTCTCCGTGGGGGTGACCTCGCACCGGAACGTGACCTGACCGTCCGTTGTAATGTTATCGGCTTTTACGCCGGTCTCGCTTGCCGCCATAAAGCAGTCTGCGTCGGCGCACACAATGTACCAGTATTTTCCGTCAGCCAGGAGGAACTCGTCCTGCACGGTTTGAGCTCTGCCGCTCCACTTCTCGGCCGGCAGAGTGACGGTGATGCCGGCATGCTGCGCGCTTTCCAGCAGAGGGATCATCGAGTCCAATAGTTCGTTGATGCGGATCAGGGTGTCCTGTTTCCCTCGCTCTGCCAGTGCCCGTAACTGCTCTATGGTGGTGAGTTGTTTCTCTGCCATATGAGAGCTCCTTTCGGGAAATATAAAAAGGGGGACGGGAATCTGTGCCCCCATCCCCCTTAACGGAGCCATTTAAGGCTCCTCTTCAGTGGTGCCGAAGACCTCATCCAGCATGGATTGCACCTCGGTGTCCTCAGCCACAGCCATGCCGTCCAGCTTCTTCTTGTCCTCCTTGGACATCAGGCCGTCGGCTGCGGAAGTAGCCTTCTCATAGGTGGTGTCCTGGCCGGGGATGCCCAGCTTGGTGATATCCTCCTTGGTCACGTTGTCGCCCAGCACCACATGGCCGCTGGCGTCGCTGCCCACCTTCTTGAATCCGGCCTCCACGGCGGAGCCGGCGGGGTGGGTGTAGACCACGGTCTCCTGGCCGTTGATCTTGATGTTGCCATTGGTCTCGGACTTCTCCACCTTGGTCGCGCCCTGGGCGATGCCGGCCATGGCGGCGGTGATCTTGCCCTCGATGGCGGCCATCACGGTGGCGTAGTCGTCCTCCTCACCGCCGATACCGGCGGTGATCTCGTTGAGCTTGGTGATGGCGGCGTTCATGGCGGAAGCGTCGTCCGGGTGTTCCTGAATCCAGGCGGCAATCTCGGCCAGGGTGTTCAGGGACTCCTGGGCGTCCTCGGGAATCAGCTGCTTGGCCAGCTCCTCATTGGCAATGGTGCGGGCACTCTTGCCGGCGTCGCTGCCGATCAAGGTGTCCACATCCGCCTTGGGGGCCTTGGCGGCCAGAACGGCAGTCAGGGCAGAGTCCAGGTCGGCCTCAGACACCTGGGCCTTGTAGGCCAGGGCAGCCAGACCCTTGACAGGCACGTCGATACCATTCACCGCCAGAGTGCCGTTGGCGGCGCCAGTGGCGATCAGGATATCGACGACCTTGTCAACGATTTTCAGGGCGGTGCCGTTGACCTTGACGCCCTCCAGGACGTTGGCCTGGCCGCCCGCGCCTTCCAGCGTGTCCACTCGGCCGGACAGGGTTGCCACCTTGGAGTCGACCTTATCGATCTCGCCCTTGGTGCGCTGGGCCAGCATCTTCAGCTGGTCAAGAGTAGTGTGCTTAGACATAGATATGTCCTCCTTAAATGTATTTGTTTACGGCTCGTCGCCGAAAACATCGTCAAGAACGTCCTCCACTTCTTCGTCGGTGGCCGTATTCCCCGGATGCTCCGGGTCGTCCGGGGGCGTCCAGTCGGATGCGAACGCATCGTCCAGGGCCGCATCCACTTCCTCGTCCGTAGCCGTGTTCTCCCGGATGACTTCCAGAATCTGAGCCCGTATGTCTGCTCCGGAATGGGAGGGCGGAACCAGCTGGGCCGCATCGACGGCATACATGATTCGGCTGGTCAGGCACCATACGGTGTCTTTTTGCTCCCCGCCCTTGACGCCGGACACGCCGATGCGAAGACTGACCCCCGCCTGCTTCAAACACTCGGCGGGGATGATGCACCGGTCGTCCGTCAGCTTCACGGACAGCTCCACGCTGCCGGCCTTGAAAATGGCCGTTTTTGTGTAGCCATCCCAGCTTTTATCAAAGAGGAACTCCACGATGTAGAGGGTTTCGGCGTTCTGCACCAGACTCTCATCCTTGAGCATATGGGCATAGGTTTCTTTGACTGCGATTTCCACGGGCCGCACCTCCTTACTGAATAGCCCCGTTGCCGGACAGCTCGAACCGGATAAGATGGACCGTCAGATCCATCGCCGGGTCGGTGTCGCAGGTAAACACGAGAAAGCCGGAGGCGGTGATGTCCTTCGGCTGTACGTTGCAGTCGATGAACTCCTCCTTGCAGGCCTCCTCGGCGCTGAGAAAATACTTGTGGGTCGCCAGGGCCAAAAGCCGGCTGTCGGCAAGGGTGACGCTCCCGTCCTTCCACCCGTTCTTGGGGATGACCAGGTCAAAGGAGATGCCCAGCACGTCCCCCGCGCCCGTTCCATTCAGACCGTTGTAGACCGAGATGTTGTACGAGGACCCGTCTGTCAGATGCACGGTGTAAACGTCTGTGCTGCCGGGGGAGTGGTCGCCCTCGGTCATCTGGATGTCGTCGATGCCCACGCCAATGGGCCCCCGCAGCTCACAGCTGATTTTTGTGTCGTAGTATGTGCCCGTTTCCGCGTCCCAGATCCACCAGGTTCCATTTTGAGGCTTGGGCGGTTTCCCACTGTACTGTTCTGCCCTGGAAGCGCTCTCCGCGGCGTTTCCGGCGCTCTCTGCGGCGGCGGTCTTGGCCTGTTCCGCGGCCAGTTTGGCATTTTCGGCGTCCTCTTTGGCCTGCGCAGCGGAGAGGGCGTCATCCTCGGCGCTCTCTTTAGCGGCTTGAGCCTCGCCGCTTGCGGCCTCCGCGGCATCCTTAGCCCCCAGCGCGACGGTTTCCGACTCCTTGGCGTTGGTCTCGCTGAGCTTGGCTGCCGCCTTTGCCTTCTCGGCGGCCTCTTTGGCGGCTTGAGCAGCCTTCGCATCTGCCGCTGCCTGGCCGCCCAGCGCTTCTACCTCATTCCTGACGTTTTTGGCCCGATCCTCAGCGGCTTTTGCCTCGGACGCGCTCAGAGCGGCGGCATTCCTGGATTCTTCCGCCTCCCGGGCCTTCTGGATCGCTGCCTCCGCCGAATCAGCCGCATTGGTCTCTGACTCCTTGGCGCGGCTTGCCGCATCGATGGCATTGTCAGAATACTGTCCCGCCTGGGTCTCAGAGGCCTTGGCCCGTTCCTCGGACGTTTGGGCGTCTTTGGCGGAGTCCTTGGCCTCCTCCGCCTTTTGAGCGGCGGTGGCCGCCTCACTCTTGGCTTTCTCGGCGGAGGCGGCGGCAGAGTCCTTGGCCGTGGCCGCAAACTCCATCGCGCTGGAGGACTCCTGGTTCATAGCGGCCAGGGCGTCGTGGATGGACCCGCGCACCTCCTCGCCATAGATAGCCTCCAGTATTTTCTTTAGATAACTGCTGATGTCGGCCAAATCAACTCACCCCTTCCTAATCCTCCAGCATCCAGTCGATTGCCAGAATCTCTTCCCCCGACAAATTTCCAACGGCGTCGTCATACTTCGCCATCATCAGCTCCACCTCATGCTCCATTTCATTGAACGGGGCCAGCTCGTCGCAGAACTGCTGGAAGTTGGGGGAATCCATTTTGAGCGTATAGGTCGGCGCGCCCCGCTCGTCCTTTCCCTTCTCGCCGTACTTTTCGATCAGGCTTAAGCGAATCGTGTCAAACTCCACGATGGAATTGGAGAGAAAGCGGTAATTCCGGGCCGCCACATATCCGATCTTGTCCCGCCGGGCAAGCAGGGGCTTGAGCGACTTCAGATATACGAGCACTTCTGAATTTTTCAATTTTTTCTTCATAACGGCATTATTCTCCTGTTCCAAAATCCAGACCTCGGACGGTCGCGCCGCTGAAATCCACATGCCCCTCAAAGAAAACGACACCGCCGCTGCCCCGGTTGCCAATCGTGATATAGCCGCCGCAGGGGCTGTAAATGTCGATGTAGGGGGCGTCCCCCTCGTAATACTCGATGGCCAGCATGTGGAACCGGCTGTTCCCATAGGGACCGTAGAGGTTGAAGCTCCCAAAGTCGCTCCCGGCGATGATGTTGAATTCCTCGCCGTAGAACTCTCCGCCTTCAATGACCGGGGAACGGATCGTGGTCTGGTCAATATAGGTACTCTTGATGTAGCCGGGCATCTCAATGGAGTCCGCCAGCTTGTACGCCCGGTCGGCCCGGGAGTACGCGTCGTCGGCGTAGTCATAGGCCTCGTCCGCCAGATTATAGGCGTCGTTGGCCATGGAATAGGCCGGATTGGAATTGATGTTCTGGTTGCTTACCTGGGCCCAGTTGATGCTGCTCCCGGCTCCCATGGTCACGCTGCCGTTGATGGTGACAAGACCGTTGGAGCTCACGGCGAACGTCACCGCTCCCGTGCTCTTGTTGCTCACGGTCAGGCCGTAAAGGTCCAGATAATCCGCCTTGAACTTGTCGCCCGTCAGCATGCTGTTTCCATAGGGGTCCAGAAAATCCTCCGCCTGTACCACGCCTCCGAAGGAGCCCTTGGCGGCTACCAGCGTTCCGGCAAAGGTGCCCCGCCGCGCAGTCAGATTCCCCTGCTCGTCCACGATAAAATTTCCGCCGATATTGATGGAGCCTTTCTTCATGGTCAGCGTACCCGTTTTCATATCCAGGGAAAAGTTCCCGCTGACGTCCTTGAGCACGCCTGCCCGGATCACATCGGCATTGAGCACGCCCGTATTGACGTAGTCAGCCACGATGGACCCGTCCATGGTCATGGCCAGCCCAAAGGTCTTGCCTCCATCATTGGAGTACCCCAGGCCGTTCATGTTCCACTTCCACAGCTTGTCCGCCTTGGTGTAGTCCCGCACGTTGGAGATATAGAGCGTATCCGAGCCATACTCGTCCCGGGTGATGGTGATGTAGCCCGTGGTGGCCATGTTGATGATCTCGGTGGCGTTTTCCTTGGCCTCCTTGAGAATGGAATGGGCCTTGGGAAGCCCCTCGATCTTCTCCAGCACCGCGGCGTTGGTCTGATTGTTCACGCTGGTCAGGCTGACCTGTACCGAATCCCCCATTTTGAACTGGGTGTTCTCCGGGTGATCCAATGGGATCTCCAGCTTGGTCACCGGGAACATCCGGTCCAGGCCATGAGGGCGGGAGATGACCCGGATCTCGTCCAGCAGCTTGACCGCCTCTGTGTTTACGTCCAGATAGTGCAGATCCAGCGCGCTCAGCTCTAGCTCCAGGTTGTCGAACTGGAGGTCTGCCAGATACTCCCTGGCCTTTTCCAGAAGCGCCTCCGGGTCGCTCACATCGTCCCAGCTGACTGTCTTGGCGATCCAGCCGTAGTGCTTCACCGCCTCGTCCGACTGGACATAGAGGCTGCCGCCGTTCACGCTCTCCACCGTCAGGTAGGCGTCCAGCGCCTCGATGGGGCTGTCATCCAGCCGGCTGCCCAGCGGGATAATGGCGGTGGCATACTCCGTGGAATCCCAGTTGCGGGTGAAGTCGATGAGATTGGACCCAAACTGGATGACCTGGCTGCAAGTGTCGGGGTACTCCTTCAGGTAATCCAGATACCGCACCCCATCCGCCTTCCGGACCCGGAGATGGCCTCCATAGGTTTCCACCAGAGCGTTGAGCAGCTCCATCGTCTTCTCGTAATTGGTGTAGTAGGTGGGGAAGTTCTCATCCACCACCGTCACCGCGCCGATGGCAAATTGCCGGTTGGCGCCGACTTTGGAGTTGTGAACGGCAATCAGCTGCTCCAGATACTCCCGGATCGATTTTCCGGCATACTCCGCCGGAGGCTGAACGGAATCATTGAAAAACGCCAGTTCTCCCTCGCAGTAGAGCACCCGGTTATTCCAGAAGTCCTTGCTCTCCGAGAGCGCCCGCCCCGCCCAAATCTCCTCTCCGTTTTTCTTCACGGAAATATCCGTGACCATGCGGACAATGGTGTCGTAGGCCTTGTTGGTGTAGGGGAGGGCCATCTCCAGCGACCCGGCCGCGCTGTCCTCCAGCGTCAGCTTGGGGTTGACCACCTTCATGTCATCCAGCGAGAACACATCATTGTAGATGCACACGCCGTCCGCGTAAATGCTATACATCCCTCACAGCCTCCCCACTCTGAAATCCACCGAGACCGTACCTGTGCCGGTGTCGCACCACAGCTCCAATGTGGCTCCCTGGCCGCCGAAGAACACAAACTCCGGGAACTGGACGGTGCCGTCGGTGAGCAGCTTTGTCTCATCCAGCCCCAGCGTTGGGTTGACAAACCGGATGTGTACGCCCCTCTGGTCTGAGCTGGTCACAAAGAACTGCGGACACACCGGGGCCCGCCCAAAGAGCGCGGCCTCCAGCTGGATGGTTCTCTTTTCAGCAGTCACGGCGATGTCCTTGAACAGAGCCGGCCGGATCACGCCATTTTGAAAGTTGAAGGGGTCCCACAGCCAGTCGTCCGTGGAGGACAGAACCGACCACTTGTAGGGCCCCACGTCATAGTCGATGGTGATGCGCGACCAGTCCTTTTCCGACTTCCAGGCGTTGACCACGAACCGCCCCTCGTAAAAATACTCCGGGTCATCCTCCAAAATCGCCCGCAGCTTCTGGCCGTGCAGATAGTCCATAATGTCGGAATAGGCCATGTGCCAGGGCTTAAAGTCATTCATCACGATAAACTCAATGGAGCCCGTCCGGTTCTGATACACCGGATACCCGGTGAGAGACTGGGATAAATCGATCACCCCGTCCCCACCGGGTATTTCCAGCGTCGTCACCTTCTGGGCCGGAGGATTGAACACGGGGCGGGAGGCGGGAACCAGCCGCCAGTCGTCCCAGGTGTTTTTATCCCCAAAGGTAACCGAATGGTACAAGCTTAGTTCCCCCTTCCTCTGCGCGTGACCCTCTGCCCGAGGGCGTTGTCCATGGGTCCTGCCATCTCGCCCACCAGCGTGCCGGTATCCAGGACCACACGCATCCGTTCCATTCGCTCCGTCATTTCTGCCATTTCACTCCGAAGGGCGCGGAGCTCCTCCACAATGTCGCCGTTGTCCACGTTGACCACCGTTCCGCCGCTTCGGCCGGACTCGGCAAAGGCCAGGCTGGCCTGCCCCGCAAGGCCGATGGTCCGCTGGGGATAGAACAGGCTGTTCAGCTCGTCCGCCCCGCGCATTACGTCGGAGAGGTCGAGGACCGGCCGGATCGTAGGCTGAGCATCCATATCCCCGCTGAGCAGCTCGGCCGTGATGGACATGGCGTTGGAAAGGCCGTCTGCGGCGTACTCCGCCACATTCGCCCCCGCAGCGTAGGACTTCTTCGCGTAGTCTGCCAGTCCCGTCACAAAGCCAAGCCCCGTAAAGTTGCCCAGCTCCCGGAAGACCCGAGAGGGAGAGTTGATTTTCAGCGTACTCTTGACCGCCTCTACGCCGGCCAGCGCCATGCTGGTCAGTTCGTCGAGGAAGGCGGATTTCGATAGGGAGACGCCCTCCGCAAGACCGGCGGGGATCTGCTGTCCCGTCTCGGTCCATCCGGCTTCCTTCAGGATCTTCGTGGCCGCCTCGGTCATTTCCCGCATCTCGGCCTCGGTGTCCTTCTTGATCAAGCCCACGTTTTCCGCGAACTCCTGCCGGAGCGACGCCAGTTGATCGGCTGTGTCCTCTTCCAACTGGGACAATTCCTCCTGCCAAGTAATGCGGTACTCCTCCAGCTCCGCTTCCGCGTCGGCCCGCAGCTGAGCGATCTGCTCCTGGGTTTCCACGCGGAGGCCTTCCAGCTCCGAGGTGGCCTGTTCCCGGGCCTGAGCGTGCTTGACGGACCAAAGGGAGACGTACTTCTCCAGCTCGTCGTCGCTCATGGAGTTCAGCGCCCGGATCTCTTCGATGGCGGATGGTCCCATCTCCTGGAGTTCGGAAATCAGGTCCGCGTCAACCCCCCTGGCGGAAAGCTGGCCCAGAATATCCTGCCATTCGCCGAACTCCTGTACCTGCCCCTCCAGGTTCTTCATCAGGGTATCGCTGCTGACGGCCTCCTTCTTTGTAACTTCATCGAAAAGGCCGTAGGACTGGTAGAGACTGTTGGTGCGGGATTCCACCGCGTTCTGATACTGGTCGTTCAGCGACTGAATATCCCGTTCCAGCTGCTCATTGACAGAGCGAACCTTGTCGGCATACTCCTGCTCCAGCTGGATGCGCTTCTGGTTGGCGGACTCCTGAACGCTCTGGACGTCGGCGATATACTGCTTCTGGGCCTCATAGATCTCCTGCTCCAGTTGATAGACCTTCAGGTCCATCTCCTCGCGCTCTTTGCTGCCCGCCGCATACCGGCTCTGAACACGCTTATAGGCGGCCAACTCGTCCGCCAGGCTCATTCGGCCGTAGTTCTTCTCCTTCTCGATCCAGTCCATGGAATTCTGATAGGACTCGTCCACAAGCTGGTTGCGAAGGGTATAGACCTCCCGGTCGATCTTCTTGCGTTCCTCGCTGCCCTCCATATACCGGGACTGCATCCGCTCATAGGCGGCCAGTTCCTCCTCGGTGCTCAGCCGGTTGTAGTATTTCTCCTCCTCGATCCAATCGAGGGAAGCCTGATAGGTGGACGCCACCAGTTCATTTTGAAGCTGATAGACCTCCCGGTCGATCTGCTTCCGCTCCTCAGAACCGGCTTTGTACCGCTTCTGAAGGTTTTCCCATCCGACCAGCTGGTCTTTCAAACTCAGCTCGTCGTAATAGGTCTTCTCGTCCACCCAGTCCTTCCAGGCGTCGATGCCTTTGCTGCTGACGGCGATGACCTCGCCGATCATGTCGGAAGTGGCCTGGGCGGCCGGGACGATGCTATTGTCGACGCCGATGGCCAGGCCCTCACCGATGTTCTCGCCCAAATAGATGAACTCCCGGGAGGGAGAATGGCTGTCCAGGGCCTTTTTCGCCGCGTTCAGCGCGGCAAGGCCCAGACTGCGGCCCGCGGAGCTGGAGGCGCTGAACTTAGAGCGGATACCTTTGACAAAGCCCTGTCCGGCATTTTCACCGGCAGTCTCAAACTCGGGCTTCATGCTGTTGATTTGGGATACGGCCGCAGATGCCACCGTCCCCGCTGCCGTTTTTACGGCGCCGGAAGACGATAGGATCGAAACGGCGAGATTCCGCATCATGCCCTCAACTGCGGACTCAATCACAACGACCTTTTTGTCTACAATATCCGCCATTGACTCCACAAGCGTCTCCATGGCGGAGCTTGCCACCGGGATATTCGACGTGATGGAACCGCGGACGGAGGTCAGCATACTGACCACGGCGCTGTTTACGGTGCCGCCGCAGTTGTAGAAGGCGTCGGCGAATCCGGAAATCCCGGCGTCGCCCAT
This sequence comes from uncultured Nitrososphaerota archaeon, assembly GCA_934869045.1. Classification (GTDB taxonomy): domain Bacteria; phylum Bacillota; class Clostridia; order Oscillospirales; family Ruminococcaceae; genus Merdivicinus. The sequence goes on from CAKXAF010000002.1 coordinate 16,687, forward strand.
CTTCTTCATACTGTCGGCGAATTTGGTCAGGCCGCTGGTATTGACGCCGTTTACCCCTTCCGCCAGCTCGATCAGATCCCAGACCTGGGTGATGACGTCGGACAACTTGCCGAGGTCAATACCGGAAATCTCATTGTAGTAATCCTTCATGGAGGCGCCGAATTTGGAAATATCCGCGCCAAAGGACGCCAGCGTCTGATCCCCGCCGAACCACTGGTCGAACAGGCTGCTGTCCGGAAGGCCGGTCGCCAGATTGGAAAGCGCGCTCGCAGCATTGGCCGAGGCCGTTACCGCTTCCGGCTTCACATCCTTGATGGCCTCCGCATAGGCGGCCAGATCTGCGCCGAAGGCCGTGAGGTCGTCTCCAAAGGCAGCCAGATCGGTTCCTCCTGTAAAGAAGGAGAGCAGCCCGCCCGTATTGGGTAAGGTATTCGCCAGTTCCACCAGCGCCTGACCGGCGGAGGCGGAACTTTCCACGGCAGTGGGATTGATGTCGGCCACAGCGTCGCTGTAAGACTTCATGGCCGCGCCGAAGGGGATGATCCCGGCGGCAAAGGCGGCCAGATCATGGCTTCCATTGAAAAACTCCATGACTCCGCCCGCCAGGGGAAGGGATTCTTGCAGCCTTGCCAGGGACTGGGCCGCCACAGCCGAGGCGGTGATAGCCCCGGTGTTGATGTCCGCCACGGCGTCTCCGTAGGACTTCATAGCCGCGCCGAAGGGGACAATACCCGCGGCAAAGATGCCAAGGTCGTTGCCGCCATCAAAGAAGGTCATCACACCGCCCACATTGGGCAGGTCGGTCTGAAGCTGTGCCAGGGACTGGGCGGCAACCGCAGAAGCCGTGATCGCCTCGGCGTTGATACCGGCTACGGCTTCCCCATAGGATTTCATGGCCGCGCCAAAGGGCACAATGCCCTCCGAGAATTTACCGAGATCGTTTCCTCCCGTGAAGAACTCCATAACCCCGCCAACCTGCGGCAAAGCAGCCTGAAGTTTTGCCAACGACTGGGCGGCGACTCCAGACGCCTCCACGGCGCCGGCGTTGATACCGGCCACAGCCTCTCCATAGGACTTCATGGCCTCACCAAAGGGGATGACGCCCTCAGAGAATGTTTCAAGGTCGTTCCCGCCGGTGAAAAACTCCATGATGCCGCCCACGTTGGGCAGGGATGCTTGCAGCTCCGCCAGGGCCTGCGCTGCCACAGCCGAGGCGGAGACCGCGCCGGCGTCAATGCCGGAAACAGCGCCGCCATAGGATTTCATGGCCAAGCCAAAGGAGAGAACTCCATCCGCAAAGGCCCCAAGGTCGTTTCCGCCGGTGAAGAATTCCAGCACCCCGCCCACATGGGGAAGAGACGCCTGAAGCGCGGAGAGGGCCTGGGCCGCGGTAATGGAGGCGGAAACAGCGCCCGCGTCCAACCCGGTCACGGAATCGGCATAGGCTTTCATCCCTTCCCCGAAGGGGAGCAGACCGTTTGCGAAGGTCTCCAAATCGTTACCTCCGGTGAAGAAGTCCACCACCCCGCCGATATTGGGAAGGGAGGCTTGCAGCTCTGCCAGCGCCTTTGCCGCAGTGGCGGAAGCGGTGACCGCTTCACTGTCCATGCCGGTCACGCTGTCGGAATAAGCCTTCATCGCCTCTCCAAAGGGAACCAACTGATCGCCAAAGGTCTCCAAATCGTTGTCGCCCGTGAAGAATGCGACCAGACCTCCGGTATTCGGAATGGTGTTTGCCAGCTCCACCAAAGTTTTTCCGGCAATGGCCGAGTTCGCAACCGCGTCGCTATCCAAACCGCTGACCGATTTTGAATAATTCTTCATGGAGACGCCAAAGGAGGCAAGCTGCGCTCCGAAGGTCGCCATATCGTTGTCGCCGGCAAAGAAAGCGACAGCGCCTCCCGTGTTCGGGAGCGTGGCCGCCAGCTCCGCCATGGCCTGCCCGGCGATGGCTGAGTTCTTAACCGCGTCCACATCCAGTCCGGTCACCGCGTCAGAGTAGGCTTTGATGGCCTCTCCAAAGAGGACCAGCTGGTCGCCGAACGCGCTCATATCGTTGTCACCGGCAAAGAAAGCCACGGCTCCGCCTGTATTGGGCAGGGTAGCCGCCATTTCCGCCATGGCCTTCCCCGCGATGGCGGCATTGTTTACCGCGTCGGCGTCCAGCCCTTTGATGCTTGCAGCAAACCGCATCATGGACCCGCCGAAACCAACCAGCTGGTTTCCAAACTCGTCCATGTCATTTTCGCCGGTGAAGAACCCCGCGATGCCGCCGCGGTTCGGCAGGGTCGCCGCCATTTCGGCCAGTGTCTTTCCGGCAATCGCGGCCGTGCTGACCAAATTGCCGTCAAGGCCGGCGATGCTGTTGGAAAATTTCATCATCGCCTCACCGAAGGGGACAAGCTCCCCGGCAAAGGCGGATAGGGAAGAACCGCCCGTCAGCCAGGAGGTCAGCCCTTCCAGCAGATCAGCGGCAGTAATCAGCAAAATCGCCTCGGTAAGCGCCTTTACACCATCCAGCATGGCGGCGTCAATGCCACGGGCTCCATCGATAAACGGCTGCACGTTGGTCATGAACGCCGCGAGATCGGCGCCGATCTGCGGGAACGATCCGGATATGCCGCCCATAAACCCGCCGACAATACCGCCGATAAATCCGCCAATGGCGTTTCCGATGGTTTGCAGCAGCTTGCCGCCTTCCCCAATCAGCCAGTCGAGGCCGGGAATCTGCGCCAGGCCTCCAATGGCCGCCAGAACAACGGCAAGTTCCGCCATAACGACGCCCAGGCCAAGCACACCCACCATTGCGGAGGGAATCAGCCCGGCCAACGCGCCGAGGGCCACCATAATGCCGCTGAGAAGCCCGATCCCGACGACGCCTTTCAGAAGGGCGTCCGTGTCGATGCTCCCCAGGGCGGATACGATTCCGGAGAAGAAGGACATCAGCAAATTGACCACCGACTGGATCAGTGTCGGCAGATTGCGCGCCAAGCCGTCGATGACTTCGATCAGGAACTGCATGATAGAATCCACGATCTGCGGCGTATAGGCCGCCAGCGCCGCAAGGACTCCGGCAATCAGCTCCAGAGCCCCGTTGGCAATCGCGGGCACACACTCCACCAGGACGTCCACCAGGGTGAGCACCAGCGCTTTGACCGCGTTTCCAATCGCCGGGGCGCCATTGGTGATGACTCCGGCAAAGGCGATGACCGCCTCGCCCAGCTGTTGGGCAATCGCAGGGATTAGCGCGGCAATACCCGTGATAATGGACGTCAACCCGGCCACAATGATGGTCACGCCTGCCCCCAGGGAGGTAGCCAGGCCCGTGATGCCGACCGCGATGGCGGTGAGCCCAGTCCCAACCAGAAGAAGCCCCGCCCCAAGGCCGGCAATGCCGACGCCAATCAAAGCAAACGCGCCGCCCAGCCCGAGAATGGTGGGGAGCAGCGGCGTGAGAAGCGCGCCGGCCGTCCCAATCACCGTAAAGGCTCCGGCAACGGTAATCAGCCCCTTGGCGATGGCCTCCCAGCTCATGCTTCCCAGGGTAAAGAGCACCGGGGTCAAAACCGCCAAAGCGCTTGCGGCTACCAGCATAGCGGCGGAACCGGCCAGTGTTCCGTTCATAAAATTCAAACCGACCGCCAGCTCGGCCAGAGCGCCGCCCATGGCAACCAGGCTTTTCGCAATGGCCTCCCAGCTCATGCCCCCCATTTTTCCGAGGGCCTCCGCCAAGACATTCAGCGCCGCTCCAACTGTGACAAGCCCCGCGCCCGTGGTAATCAAGTTCTTCGGCATGGCTTTCATGGCGATCGCCACTTCCGCCAAGGCCCCGCCCATGGCCAGCAAGCCCTTCCCGATCTCCGCCAAAAACATGCCGCCGAAGTCCGCCATCGCAGAAGCAAATATCTTCATGGCCGCGCCGATCTCAATCATGGCAAGACCAGTGGAGATAAGCCCCTGTGCATTTCCAGTCAGTTTTGTGAATGCGGTAATCTCCAAAAGGACAGCTCCAACAGAGCTCAGCCCCTTCACCAGCTCGCCCGCATTCATCTGCCCAAAATCCTTGCAGGCGGAGGCAAAGACCTTCATAGCGCTGGCCAGAACCAGAATCCCGGCCGCAGTAGCCATGGCGCCCTTGTTGACCTTAACCGTGTTCGTGAATAGAGAAACCTCCGCCATCAGAACGCCGACTCCGGTCAAGCCCTTTGCCACCCCGGCAAAGTCCAGCTGGGCCAGGTCGATACAGGCGGAGGCAAGCATTTTGATTGCGCCGGCAAACACCACCATCTGGGCGGACCCCTTGATGACGGAGCTGGAACCGCTCCCCAAAACTTTGGCCGCAGCCACCAGCGCGGTCATCAGCCCGGCGATCCCGGCAAGGGCCACGACCATCTGCTCCGGCTCGATATCGGAGATTTTCTTCAGGGCGGAGGCCAGCAGAAGAACTGAGGTGGAAACGCCAATCATAGCCGCAGTGCCTTTAACGACACCCTTGACTTCTCCACTAATACGACTAAAGATGGCCATGGAAGCCATCAATTCCGCAAACAGTACGGTAATGGCGCCCAGAGAAGCGGTCAGCTTGCCGCTGTCAATCAGAGAAATGGTTACGATCGCGGCCGCCAGCACGGCAATAGCGGAGGCGATTTTCAGAAGGGTTCCAGCCTTCAGCTGGGTCTGATAGGCTTCAAAGCAGCCCCGCACCCCGTCCAAAATACCCTTTACATTGTCAAGAAGGCCGCCGACATCGTCGAAAGACTTTGTCAGGCTGTTCATGAACTTGGTGATGCCTACCGCGATTCCGCCCAGAGAAATGCCGTTGAGTAAATCAATCACTCCGCTGAAATCAGCGTTGCCAATGGCGTCTATCAGCGTGGCGGACAAGCCGCCGAGCACGCCGATGATTCCGCTGGCAATGGTTTTCACGCCGTTGAACAGGCTCTGAAGCATTTGCAGGAATTTGCTGTTTCCAACGGCGGAATCCATGGTATTTACCGCATCGTCCACCCCAAATCCCAGGCCGCCGACTGCGTCGATCACCTGGCCGATTCGGGTCTGGATGCGGCCGAGAAGCGCCTGGAACGCCTCGAAGCCGGGGATGGCAAAGACGTCGCCGAGAAACCCGATAAAGGTTTGGATTCCTGATACAACGAAACCCAGAGCATCCGCGATACCCTGGGCCACTTTACTGAAGACTTTACCTTTCTTTGCCGCGTCGTTGATGCCGGTCAGAAAATCGCCAATCGCGGCGGTCACCGTAAGAAGACCATCTGCTAGGGACCCTATGCCTCCAGCCATAGGCATGACCGCGTTGACCACCGCCATAATTGCCTGACGGCCCAAATCCAGCATGGAAAAGAGCCCTTTGAAGGTCCGCTGCAATTTATCCGCTGTTTCATCCGAAATCGTCAACCGCTCGGAAAAGCTCCGCAGCGTCTCCGTCAGCGCGTAGAGCTGGTCGGAAGTGGCGGGCGGAAAAATATCGCGGAACGCATCCTTGATCGGGGCGATAACGCTTACCAATCCCTTGGCCGCGTTCCAGACCGACTGGATCAGGTTCTCCCGGCCGGAGGGGCGCAGAATCTTCTCCGTAAACTCATCCATGGAGACGGAGCCATCCCGAAGACTGTCGGCCAGCGTTTCGATCTGCTCCACCATCTCCGAGGTGTATCCGGCGGCCTTGCGCTCCTCCTGGGACATGCCGGACATCTTTCCCTGGAGATGATAGACCGCCTCGGACAAGGTTTCAGAGGAGATTACTCCATCCTTCAACCCCTGCTTCAGCGCGTCAGTAAAGCTGTCCGAATCCGCTACCAGCTGGTCAAAGGCGTCGCCGCTCTCTCTGGCGACTGCTTGGATCGACTCTATAAAACCCGCTTCATCGGCAATTCCCTGATCCAGCAGCTGTTTCCAGCCGGAACTCAAGCCGCCGCTGAGCAGTTCGTTTCTCGCCTGGGCGGACTCGCCGATGATGCCGCCGATGGTGTTGAATACTTCCGTCAACAGCGCTTTTGCCTCGTCAAAGTCGCCAACCAGAATCTCCCACGTCTCGGTCCATCCCGACTGGGCGCTCTCCTTCAAGGTGTCCCATAGCTGGGTAAAGGTTTTCACCTTCGTAGCGGCGTCCTCTGCCGTCTGTGCCATCTGGGCAATTTCCTTTGCCTGGGCCTCCGTAAAGCCCTGCTGCACCAGATCCGCCTCGGTATATGCGCCGGCAAACTGCTTCAGGGTCTCCGTGAGGACTTCCGTGGTGAGCCACTCGCCCCTGGTAAGGGATTCCCGGAAGGAACCATACATATTGATGGCATTCTGGGCTCCGGTGCCCAGCAGCTCGGATGTGCGGACCAGGGCGTCCTGGAACACCTTGCCGCCCATGCCCGCGTTGACCACCGAGTTCCAGTCCATCAGGGACACTCTGCCTGCGGCCAGCGCCTGGGAGAGCTGATACATGGCTGTGGACGCCTGCTGGGAGGTGGAGCCGGAAATGGCGGCCAGGTTCGCGATACCCTTGATGGAGTCAACGGATGTCTGAAGTTTTACACCAGCCGCGGTAAACGTGCCGATGTTCCGGGTCATTTCCGTGAAGTTGTAGATCGTCTTGTCCGCGTAGGTGTTCAGCTCATCCAGCGCCCGGTTCACCTGCTGAAGATTGGTCCCTTCGTGCTGGGTGTTCGCCAGGATGGTCTGCACCGCTCCGATCTGGGTCTCATACTCCTGAAAACCGGTTTTGATGGGGTCGATTGTAAGGGCGGACACAAGCCGTTTTTCCGTGTTCAGGGCTGAATTTGTAATGTTGGAAAGGGTCGTCATGGCAACGACTTCAAGCGCCGAGAATTTCGCCCGAACCGTCTCGACGGAGCTGCTAAGGGCGGACATATTGCACTTCTTAGCAGCGTCGCCCAGGTTTTCAAGTCCCTTGGCAGCACCGTCCAGATCCAAACCCTGCTTGAGTTTGTCGAGTGTCGACAGACTGGTCTGCACATTCCGCTCAAACTGTCTGTTGTCAAATCGCATCTCGACGATTCTCTCGTCGATGGTCCTGCTCATGACCGTGTGACCTCCTTCCATGCGTAATCTGCGATCTGGTCAAAAATAGGCTGGATAGCAGGGTTGATGTAATCTCTTCCCTGTACCCAGCCTCCGGTCCCAGTGCCATGTCCGTATTGCAGGATAATGGCAATGGGAACTCCATTTTGAACATTTGAATTGTGAAACGAGATGGTGACGGTGTTGTCCCTGTTGGTAATTTTGTAATACCAGGACGCGGCCGTCTCTCCGGAGTCAACAGGCGTTGCAGACGCAAGGGCGGCCACGCCTTCCCGGCCAAACTTGTCCAGATCGCCGAGATGAACCGTCTCCTTTGCTCTTTCCAGAAATCGGGTCAGCTTGGAAAAATCGCCCTTGTGTCTGAAACGAATCACTGCCGTCTCCTCCCATCATTCCGTTTTCTTCGGCCAGTTCTTGAATGCCTCAATCAATTTGTCGTAGCCCACCATGGCCGCGTAGGCGGACAGAAGCCCGACCACGACAGCCGCAAATACCAGATACCAGGTAATTGCAATCCCTTTGATTTGTGCATAGGCGGCGCCGGCGGCCAGTGTCAGCGCCTCCGACACCATAAGCGCAAGGAAATTTGTGGGAATCTTGTCCCAGGTCACAGTCTTAACCACCTGGACAATGATGTTGGTCAGGATCGTAACCCCGCCAATAATCATCAGCAGCGTCGAAATGATTTCCGCGTTCATACGCTTCCTCCTTAAATTGCCGGGCTCTCCACAGAGCCAACCGGTGTCTGCGAAACATTTACATTGAAATTGGACGCCTTCGCCGTTTCAAAAGTGATTCCGCCCTCCCGGTGGTCGGACTTGCACAGGTTCAGATAGAAACTGCACACCACGCCATGGGCCGTCCAGGGCAGACCGACCATAGCGCCGATCCAGGGCAACGCTCCCATATACCCCTTATAGACACAGTAGAAGGCCAATAAAAAACCGCCGATGGTCACGATCCACAACAGCGGACGGATATCGGCGATCATCCATTTTGAAAACTGCGAAAGGTCAGGTTTTCTTCCAGATTTGCCTCTGGTCCGGCTTCGCCTGCTTTTCATCACGCAAGCCCCGCCATCTGCGCAAAGCGGTAGAAGAGCTGGGCCGCCTGCTCTCTTGTCAGACCGGACGGCCACATCATGTTCGGCTTGCCGTCAACCGCGGTGCCGTTCCCGGCAAAGAGCCCCACACTTTCAGCCCAAACCCGGGCCTCTTCCGACCAATCGCCGCAGTTGTTGTTCTGAAGACCCTTAAGGTAATTCGTCATGGCCGCGCCGAACATCTCATTGAATTTCGCCTGATCCATATCGTCGTCCTCCTCCGGTACGATAGAATAGTCGGGGCGGCCGTAGCCGCCGATCTTGTTGTATCCCAGGGGGTAGCTCTTATCCCGGACACAGCCGCCGTTTTCCACGACGCCGGCCGCGGAGCTGGTGTTCCCCTCGATGGTGTAGACCCGCCCGCCAGACACCTTCTCCACGATACCAGTGTGGTAGAACGACTTGCCGCCGTCCTTCGTAAAGAAGATCTGGTCGCCAGGCTGGGGACCTCCGGTGTAAAACCGTCCCTTCTGCTTATAGTAGTTGGCGGAACCGGTGCACCCTGCCCCCACGCCGTTCTTTGCCTGGCAGAGCAGCTTCAACGCCAGCTCCAGACCGAACGTGTGGATGTGGCACCAGTCCACAAAGATGTCGCACCAGGAATAGCCGTTCTTCCTTCCGTTATAAACGACCCCCAGCGCATCCAGATCCCTGGCATACTTGTTCCAGTTTTTATCTCCGGCATTGGCCGTCTTATGATCGAGCTGGGCATTGGTTTCTTTCTCGATATAGCCGATCTCGGCTCTGGCCGTGGCTAGCACGCGCTCCACAGCCGGCAGCATCGTTGTAGAAGACATCGTTTCACCTCTTTCTGCAAATTGGTCGTAATACTTCTGCCCGTAAGCGGCCCGTCTGGCCTTGGCCGTCTCGCTCTGGTCTGCGGGGCGCTCAAACTGTACCAGCGCGGCGTCGGAGGCCGCCCGGACAGATGCGGCGGTCTTCAAGATGTTGACCAGAGATGGATAGCTCTCGGTCAGTTCCTTCCAGAGAAAATCCAGCTGCATCTCCAAATCCCCGATGCTCTTGCCGCGGCTCAGGGCAAAGACGAGCAGCTTTTGCTTCCGGCTCCAGAATGTCCACTGGGCAAGGCCATATCCGGCGCTGTCGTGGACAAAATCCTGATAGATTCTGGCGTCCACCTGGGCGGTATAGTCCGCGTCGGACAATCCCAGCTTCTTTTCACAGGTGTTCTGGAGATTGTCCGGCTTCAGGCCGCTCTCGGCATAGAGATTCCCCATCAGTCCAGCCGCTCCGCAATCCGAGAGGCCTTTCTTCTTGAAGAAACTCCAAATCACTGCTTCGGACATGTGCATCATCCTCTCGAATTGGCTCTCTTTCTGCGTGCCGCGTTCAGCGCACGGTTCTGTGCAAAGATTTCCTTCTGGCTCATTTTCTTTTGAGGGCCGTTCTTTGCGTTGCAGACGTTAATCAGCGTCATAAGCCGGTTCAAATGCCACTTCTGGCACTCAAAGGGGATCTGGTGGGAGAGCATCCAGTAGTAGATGATCTCCGCCGTGACGACCTCATTGGCCGACCGGCCCTTCCGGCCTTTGACAAAGGTGGTCGCCGTCATGGAATCGTCGATGTAAGCGTCGACCATTTTCAGCATCTGGGGCGTAATGGCGGTGTAGACATCGGGGTCCACGTTCTGGGTCAATGTCATGCACCGGACATAGTCGATCCGCTCCTCCCGCGTCTTCGGCTTTCGGGAAAGGTAAGGCTTATGCCATTTTGATTCCCATTTTGAAAGGGAGACCAGAGAGTGTTCCAGCCGAAGCACCTGCTTCTTGGTCGTGATAAAACGGTCGTTCGCCTCGTCATACTGCTCGGTCTCCGGTATCACAAGTTCCAGCATCTCTGATCTCCCCAGTCAGCCTTATGCCCGAGGAGCCGGAGCCTTCTTGCCCTGGGGGACGATGCCGTTGATGAACCGGGCCGCCGCTTCCGCATCGGTGGCCAGCTCCATGAACAGATCGCTGTACGCCTCCGTCTGGGCGAACGCGTCCCGCAGCTCCTGGTTCTTGATAAAGCGCTTCCCGTCAGGGGACTTCTCACCATAGGCCCGCAGAATGATGTCCTTGAAGATGGCGATGATCTGCTTCCCATCCTGGGCCGCGACAATGCGGTTGATCATCTCCACCAGACCGCCGTCCACGGAGAGCTCCAGCTCGGTCACCTCGGCCTGGGTCAGATTGAAGTAGAAATCCTCCGTGCGGGAAACGCCGTTATAGTCGTTGTAAGTCCTTGTCAGCTTCAGCATTGCAGTTTTCTCCTTTCAAAAATAAAAGAAAGCGGAGCCCTCGGTGAAGAGAGCTCCGCCTTGCGGATTCGTTGTCTGGATTTCAGTCCCCGTTTCTCAGGACTCCAGAGTCAGGCCGGTCAGAGTATAGATCTTGGTGACAGAGGAGCTGTCCTTGGTGGAGATTACCTTGACGCTCTGGGAATTGTTCTTGATGGGCAGAACAATGTTCTTGTCCTCATCCAGAGCCACAGCCCCCTTGGTGCCGCCCACCAGCTCCACGGTGGTGGTGGCGTCGGCCGGAGCGACGTCAAATTTCAGCGCCAGATAGTGCCCCTTCTGCTCAGAGGGATCGCTGCTGAACCCGGTATAGCCGGTCACATTCTTCAGGCTGCCGGTGATGGCGCTCTCGCCCACTACGACGTTGCTCTGAAGTTCGGAGACCTTCTTGCCCAGCAGGGTGGCGGAGGGGCTCTCCGGGGCGACGGTCACTGTAACATCGTTCGCCAACAGCTTGATGACTTCCTCGGGCAGAGGCAGCCGGGGCTCCGTTTCCTCGGTGCCGTAGAGGATGTCCTCCAGCGCCTTCAGCTTGGCAGGGTCGGCCTTGGTGGAGGTGATGATCAGACGGGCAGTGGGCTTGAAGCCGGGTACGTCCACGGGAGTGGTCGTGACCTCCCAGCTGGGGTTGATGGGTTCAGGAGAGTCGTTGACAGTCTGATAGCCCCGCTCAGAGGGAGAGGCCAGACCGCCGTAGACCAGGTGCAGCTTATAGCCGTGGTCCTGACCGTCCACATCGTTGCCCAGCTTGGTGCGGTAGCTCAGGCCAAAGACCTTGCGGGTCTGCTGGCCGGCCATCACGCCGGGGGCGATCTCCGCGGAGCCGTCGCACTCCTCCCACTCGTCGGGGTAGGTGTAGCACTCAATGGTCAAACCGAAGTCCTCGGCGCCCACCAGCACCAGGTACTTGATGTTGTCGGCGTACATGTTGTTGGGCTCGGCGCCGGAGGGGCTCTCGTTAATGGCGGTGATGCCGCTCCAGGCTATACCCCTGTCGTAGACGCCGGTGGCGCTGATGGGGTAGAGGACGGCGTGATCGATGCCGGTTTCGTAGAAACGTTCCCCGATCTTGTCCCATACGAGTTTACTCATTTCGGATTTCCTCCTTTTAATAGTACAGGTTGAAGATGTCGTGGTTCAGATTGTCGGCCGTGAAATGACGGTCGTGGGCGCACATGGGCAGCATGGCAAGGCGGTGGGGCAGATCGCTGTCCGGGTTCTTGTAGATGGCCGTCACCTGATACCGGTCCAGCAGTCGGTAGGGGGCGTTGTCAGCGTGGATGGCGCTGATTTCGCTTCGCTCGTAGACGATGCAGGGGTACTGGATTTCCTTGCTGGCCGGAGGCTGAAAATAAGCCCGGCACGCATCGCCGCGTTCCGGACAGCCAAGAATCCCGCACAGAAGGGTATGAAGTTGAATCCTGTCACCCATTATAGAGCCCCCCAATCGTCAGGATCAGGCGGGGATATCCCACTTCGACCTTGGAAATCTTCCATTTCGCGCCCATGTACGCCACATACCGCATCTTGTGGAAGTTCTTCCTGGCGAACGGATCGGCGACTATGCTGATCTCATTCGCGATATTGATGTCGTCGTTCAGGGTCTCCCCAGACTGAAGCTGGCGTGTATTCCGAGTCAAATCGCCATAGTACGGATACTCAACGATCTTCTCTTCATACACGCCAGGGGCAGTCTCAACGGTATCAGCATAGCCTACCGATCCATAAAATTTCGCCATTTTGAAGCTTCTCCTCAGGGAGTGCCGGCGCCGGAACCACCGCCGGAGCTGGCGGCCACAGGCTCCTCCAGCGCGATGGCGGAGTAGACGCGGGTCAGCGCGCCGGACAGGCGGGTCTCGATCAGGTACTTCTGCTGGTTGAAGTCGATGTCGAACTGGTCAAACCGGGTGATCTCGCCCCCCTTGGTGGAGCCCACGGTATAGTCAGCCAGGTTGACAAAGAGGCCCAGCAGCTTGTGCTTGGTGCCCTCATCGTCCATACGGACCAGGCCCTCAAACTGCTCGGCAGTATAGAGCTCGCCGATGTTCAGGGCGGCGGCCAGGTCGGCCTTGGAGTTGTAGATGCGGCGGCCGTTCATGTCCCGGGCCAGCAGCATCACGTTCACCAGATGGGGCGTGCAGAAGAAATCGGGGGTGCCGGTGCCCTTGTACTTCTCCCGGGCATAGAGAGCGGCGGTGATGATGGCCTCGGAGTAGATGTAATTCTCGCCGAAGCTCATATCGGTCTTGCTGCCGTTGAGCTCGGCGCGGGCGGCCTCAATATCCACGTCGTAGTGGATGGTGTAGAGGTCGTTGTCGTTCCAGATGGAACGGATGTGGTCCTCGGAGATCTTCATCTCGTCGTCCGCTTCGCGGCCGTCGCCCACCATGATGGCGGTAGCCACCTCTTCGTTGAGGTTCTCCCGCATCACGGCATACTGGTACTCCACCACATCGAAATCAGTGATGTCGACAATGTCGTCCCGGTGCAGGGCGTCGGTGCGGTACACCGTCTGAGGGTCAGTGGTCCGGGTGATGACGTTCATGTTGCCGGACAGAGTCTTGCGCTTGCCCTTCTGATAGCCGTGGGCCCGGATGGAGTCCTTGCGGGTGTCCATCTGGCGGGTACGAATGCGGCTGATGGGGCTCTTGTGGACCTTCTGCATGACAGCAGTCACCCAGCCCTGGTCGCGGGTAACGCGCTCAGGCGCGCCGGGGCGCAGGTCCTTGAAGTCCGGGAACAGGCTCTCGATATTGTCGATGCCGTGCTTGAGCTCGTTCTGCTCAGCGTAGATCTTCAGAGCGGTCTGAAGGCTGCCCACGCTGTTGCTCTTGGCCAGAGCAAGAATGTCAGCGCGGTCGGAGTGGCTCAGAACGGTGTCCTGAGTGTCTTCGTTCTCGAAAACATTGTGCTTCATGGTCTTGTTTCCTCCCTTGGTTTTGTCAGATTTCTTGTCGGGGTCGTCGTCATCGTCGTCGCCCCCGTCCCCCTTGCCCTTCTGGGAATCCAATTCCTCCATGGCCGCGGCGATCAGGGCATACATGACCGTTCTCTGCTCCTCGGTCATGCTGTCCACCACGTCCTGGACGGTCTTCTCATCCTCAGGCTTCTCCTCTTTTCCGTCGCCCTTGGGCTTGTCCTCCTTCTTGCCATCCTCAGAGCCGGCCTTGTGAACAAGAGGGGGTTTCTCGTCGGGGCGGAACAGGGAAATGGGCTCGTAAGCGGACAGGATCATCTCCTGCTCGCCGCCTTCGCCATGGGCCATATCCACAAAGTCAATAAAGGCGCCGGGATTTGCCCCGGCGACCACCAGGCTGACCTCCCGGATGACGCCGTGCGTCACATCCTTGCTGGGGGTCTGCTTCAGCCCATTGGCGTAGATGGACAGGGACGCAATGTCCCCATGCTGGACCAGCATCTTGGCCGCCTTGCCGGCGTCGGTCTCGTTGAATGTGCAGTAGGCGTAAACGCCGTCCTTCCGGTTCTCCAAAAGGGCGTGGCCCAGGATGTTGCCAGGTTCGTCGTGCTGGTGGTTCCAAACCAGGGGAACCGTCTTCCCGTCGCAATCCTCGAATGCGTTATGGCGGATGGTTCGTCCGTCCGCGCAGACAAGGTCGTTCCGGGTCGCCCAGCCACTAAAGTCATACTTCAGGTTCATTTTGAACGTTTCCTCCTTCAGATGTTGATGGTGGCTGATTGCCCTCCTCTTTCGGGGCGCTTAGGTTGCTGTTTCGGAGCTCGTCCGCCTTGGGGTCCTTCGACGGCTTCATGCCGATCTTCTGCCGGATCTCATTGGAGGTCATGATCTCGTTGCGGGTCATCTTGTCGGCAATTTCGGCAATATCGTTGATGGGCACCAGCCGGAACGGGTCTCTGAAGAAGAGGATCGACTGCTTCTGTGACCGAGCAGTTTTGGTGAGGAATTTCCTCTTCATTTCGTCAACAATGGCTGATAGGATCGGTTCAATCGTCCGGTTGTCGTAATTCAGCTTCGTCCGGTCATCGGCAGTCCCGTCCAAAATCCCCTGCGTGATCCCCAACTGGCTGTAAAGCATGCTCGTCAGGTATTCAATCTGGGACATCAGATTGTTGTCGATGGGCCGGTTCAGCTGGACCACATGCTCCGTGCCGTCGGTGTAAGCGACGCCGTACTTGGAGTCGGACAACTGTTCCTCGATATCTTTACGGCGTTTTTCCGCCTGTTGACGCCTCGCTTCCGTCTTGATGACGTAGGGCAGCTGAATGATCAGGTTGAGTTTTCCGGAACCGCTCTGCTCGTCGATTGCGTCCAAAATATTGAGCTTTCGGATCAACCGCTGCATGGTGGAGTTGGGCTCGTTCATCACCGCGAAAAACGGGTTCTCAATGATGGCGACCCCGCTCTTCGGCAGGATGACATCCTGCTTCTCACCCCGGTTCTCGTTGTAGACCCGGACCTTGACGTGCTTGGGATACCACTCCACGATTTTCCCGGTACGCATCGTTTCGATCTTGAACGAGCCGGTCTCCGGGTCGAGGTCGGTATCCGTGGGCACGATGGCCACGCATCCCTCGTCCAGCATGGACATGACCACGTCCTGGATAAAGGCTCGCCCGGTCTGGTCCAGATTCGCCTCCAGGGTCAGACAGCCGTTCAAACTTGAATTGATCACCTCTGTAAACCGGCCGTCGTCATCCAGGCGGACATGCTGAATCCCAATCGACGCCGCGTCCAGCGCGATCCGGTTGTAGACGGAGGTAATGATGGAGCGCTCGTTTCCCCGGCTGAAAATGGGCCGGTCCGGGCGGTAGGAGTAGCTGGGACCAAGGGAATAGCTGTACTTGAAAAACTCATTGCCTAAAAAAGCGTTCCAGGCGTGTTTCAGCCTGGAACCAACTGACATTTCCACTTTTCTCACCTCCTACGACAGCAGATCGGCGTACATCTTCTTGAGCAGCTCGTCGTTCTGCTTCATCAAGGCCGCGAAGTCGTAAGCCGGAGGAGGCTTTGCCGCGGATGCCTGCTTTGTGGCCGAGGCAACGGTTTTTACCGTCTGCTGGACGCTGCTGCCCGGAGACGGCCCGGGAGTCCGAAGCTGGCTGACCGGCGTCGAGAAGACGGAGGCGCTCTTTTGAAGCTGCTCCACAGCCCGCTTTCCCTGCTCTGCCTTTGCGGCCAGCTCCGCCGCCTTTTTCGCCCCGTGCCGTTTTACCAGATAAGCGGTAAGAACGATTCCTGCGGCTGCCGCCGCTCCCACGGCCGCTTTTCCGGCTGCGGGCAGCTTCTTCCGCTCGGGTCCATCCTCACCGCCGTACCGTTTCCGGCCCTGGGGCGTCAAGCTTCCGTCCTTCTGCTGAAATCTCCGCACGCCCCACTTCATCCCACGGATGCCGTAGTGCTGCAAAACATCTGACAATCGCGGTCACCTCCTATCTGTGATAAAATTTGTAACAACTGTCCCGTGTGTATCTAATTTAGGTCAAAAAAAAAACCACAGACCCGGTTAAGAGTCTGTGGTGAGGCGTTTCGCCGCTTTGACAGGGCGAATGCTGTGTAGTATAATGCGGTAAAAAGTGGCCGCCAGTAACGTTCGAGTGCAAGTCAGACATTACTGGCGGCGCAGTGGAAAGAAGGACGGAGAATATGAAACCCAATGAAAAGACAACAATCCTCGATCACAACACCCTATTCGATCTCGCCGTTAAATCCGCTTATGTCATAGCAAAAACATTGGATGAACGGTATGCCGATAGGGATCGGTCGGAAGTCACGCCGGTTATTCACTGGTATCATTGATTCCGATAGGAGGAGGGCGGCGCCATGCCGCTCTCTTTTCTTCTTTCCTGTAAAAACCGATGGTCGACCATCGGAAATTACCAAATGTAGTCATAAGATCCGCAGGGCCCGGTTAAAAACTGCGTCAATGAGCATAGTACGCCCGCAGCTTTCTGTTCTCGCTGATGGCCTTTCCAGCGAGCAAAGCGTTCACGATTGTTCCGCCCACTGCGATAGCTGAGCCCGCAAGTTGTGCCGTCCGCTGGTCTTCCATCCCTTTGGATAAGAGTGAACTTACCGCATAGGAACCAACTACTATGGCCGTTTCCGCTAAATAAGCAGTTCGGGTATTCCCGGTAATGGTCTTGCCGCGCTGATAAAGTTTCTTGCCTTCATCCGCTAACTTGTCGGTCTTCAGTTTACCATAGGCATCTTCCATCCGACGTTTTTCGGTTTTGACGGCCCGATTAGCGTCCTTGACCTGCTGCCGGGTAGCCTGCCCGGATTTATGGGCGGCTTTCGTTTCTACCGCTTTTGATTTGGCACGTTCATAGTCCGATTCGGCTTTGCGATAGCGCTCCAGTCCTTTTCGGGTATAGGAACCGTCATAGTTCTGATAACGCCTAACGCCCCATTTCATGCCTTTGATGCCGTAATGGGCAAGGCAATCCTGGGGAGAAGGTTTCTCATAGGGCTTCATAAGTATCCCCCCCCCCTTTTTTTTACTCAAATGCTTCCGGGTTGTGTTTATAGGCGACGTAGGCGTCCATCATGGCCGCCACCGCGTCGATCTTCTGGTCAGACCGCTTTTTCAGCAGCTTACGGTTGCCGTTGGTGTCCTCCATCGTGATGCAGTTGCCCATAGAGAAGGTGATTAAGTCCTCGTCAAAGAGCAGCATCCGCTCTCCGGCCAGCTTCTTCAGCTCGCCCAGGGGGACGGATTCCGTTCTCGCGCCCTGCCGGACCACCTCGACCCCAAACGGGCCGTTCTCATTGACCCAGCGTTCCACAAATTCCTTGGCGTTGTAGGGGTCATATCCAAAGCAGCGCACATCGTAGCCGCAGTTGATGATGTGGTCGTCCAGATCCTCATAGACCTGCATCATGTCGAGAACTGTCCCCTCCATAACGATCAGGCTGCCCTCTGCCATAAAGTCCTCGTACTTGACCCGCATGGCCGCCGGGAGCTTATGGAGCGTCACCGATGTGATGTAGTTGCGCGACTTAACGCCAAAGGAACCATCCCGAAGAGGGAACAGGAACGTAAAGGAGCAGAAGTCGTCGCCCTGGGAGAGATCGGCGCCCATGGAGCAGGGCATCTGCCAAAACCGCTGCCGGCGGTGTGGCAAAGTCTCCTCGTAGGTGAAGTAGTAGGTGTACCCCTCCATAGGGAGGCCGAACCGCTTTGCCAGCATGTCATTCCGCGTGGCGGGGGCGGTTTCCGCCCGATCCACATCCTTCTGATAGGTCTCATAGGTGACGGTCTTTCCCAGATTCGGGTTGGCCTTGGGCCACATATCGGGGTAGGCCACCTCCTCAACGGAGTCCAGCTTGTACCACCAGATGGAAACATGTTCCTGCGGAGGACCGATGCCCTGGAGAATGTTCATCAGCTCCATTTTGATGGTATCGCCAGCGCCGTTGCGGACTGTACCCTCGGAGCTGGTGGCTATAATAAGGTAGTCGTCCAGCTTGGAGGCGCCCTGTTCCACCGCGCCGATGACGTCCTCCCGGGCGTCGGCGGAGGACAGCCACTCGTCCACGGTAGCCACTTTGCAGCGCAGACCCTGGAGCTTGTCCACCGACATAGGACGGATTTCGACCAGGGAGCCTGAAATGAAATTCTCAATGCCCTTCTTGGTAGAGGCCAGCTTCACCCGGTTGGCCCGGGACCCGGTGGTGTTCTGCAAAGACCCCTCGGTCATGAACTGGAAGACGGGGCCTCTGGCCCGGGTGATGGCGGTCTTGATGGGGTTGATGATCTCCTCGGCCTGCTTCATGGTGGGGGCCGTGGTGATCTGATGGGTGGTGGAACCGTCCACAACGCAAAAGTATGCCTGAATGCAGGAATCGTAGAGCGACTTCGCCGCACCCCGTCCCACGATCAGGTACTGCTTTTTGGTCAGCCGCTGCTTGATCCGCTTGGTCACATAGCGTCCGCCTCTGCCGTCCGGATTGGGCACATAGACAGAGCGGTCGTCGAAATAGTACCAGCCAAACACCTGTTCCCCCCAAAGCTTGAAGGTGTCCAGAAGATGCAGGTCGGAACCATCGGTCAGGGTCAGCTCGTTCTCGCAGAACTCGATCCAGCCCTCTACCGCCCTGTCGTCATAGTAGTAGCTAGGCGACTCGATCAGCCGGTCGATCCGGTACATCTCCATGGCAACTTCCTTGCAGACCGGAATATCGCCGCGGATGACCGCATCGCGGAATGCGCCGTAGTAACGGGGGACGGCGGTGTTGGATAACATCGGTTCACCAGCCTCCCGTTACAGCCCCAGCGCTTTTCTGCCAAGGAGAACCAGGGTGGAGAACTTCTGCTCGCTCAGCTTTGTCCGGTAGGTATCTTTTGGAATAACCTGCTCCATGTCGAACACGATGATGGGCGATTTGGCCTTGAAACCGCCGTAAATGGCGTCGTTCGTGTCAAGGAGCGCGCCGTAGCCCGCCTTTTTGCATTCGTTAAAAAACTTGGTGCGCTGGACATAGACGTCATGCCCCTTCCATCGGTCACCCTGTCCGTCATATGGAATCACATAATTGAACATCCGATAGACTGTCTGGAGATCTTTGGCCGAGGGCGTATAGTCCGGGTCCTTCATCCTTTCCAACACTGCGGCAGCTTCCCGATACCCCTTGAATTTGTACTTGTCTTTCACGAAATAGCTCTGCATCCGGTCCTTATCCGTTACAAAGTTATAAAAATCCCGATCTTTTCGATAGAGATTCATGAAGACCTCTGCGCCGGAGTCCTCGCTCGCCACCTTCAAGTCAGTTTTAAGCGAGTTGTCGATCCGGTACTTCATAAACGCGCCGGTTCCGATTTGCTTCCCATTCTTGTCATATACCGGCTGCGGGATCGGCCGGTTGAACAGTGCGTTATACTGGTGCTTGTCCAGGGAATTGTGGGTTGCGTAGAACATATCGGTGTTCTTGGTCCGGTCCTTGTCATAGGACAACGTGCTCAGGGTCGTCTTATCGGCGTTCAGCACTTCGTCAAAGTGCTTCTTGTTGTAGATACTGTTGCCGCTCTTCCGCTTATTGCGGATGGCTTTTTTCTGAGCCGGAGTGTAGTCGCCGCCCCGCAGGGGATAGGGAGGACCGTTCCGAACGCCCCACTTCTGTTTCAGAATTCCATGGTGATACAGTTCCATAAACAACTACCCCCGCAATTCCTTGATTGCAAGGGCAATGCTCAGGGAAGACCCTGCGATCGCCAGAACGCTTCCCGCCACTTCCAGCGTATCCCGCAATGCCTGCCGCCCTTTGGAAACCTGAGCCGGGGAGGTGTTCGCGAACAGCTGATTGTATTGCCGCTCCAGAAGTTCCCGGTTGATCTTATCCCGCATCTCCTTGTCGGTCATCTTGCTCAGATCCATCCGTTTCGGAGCTGGCTTGGACGTGCTGGTCTGCTCCAGCTTTTTCATCTCCTTCACCAGATCCGAGCTGGAGTCGACGGTTTTCTTGGTCCGCTCCAGGTCCTCCTTAGCCCAGCGCTTCGGGTCCGGGTTGGACAGGTCGATGCGGTTCTCCTTCTTCTTGGCCGCATTTTCCCGCTTATCCCGGTCATAGCGTTTTTCACCGGCGGCGGTCAGGGTGCCGTCTTTGTTCTGGTAGCGGCGGACGCCCCACTTCATGCCTTTGATGCCGTAGTGCAGGAGCATGCTATTCTCCATTTTGACTTTCCTCCTTCCCGCTGGTGTTCTTCACGGGGTCCGCTGCAATAAAAAGCCGCCACTCAAACTCGCTGATCTGCCGGTTGATGGACTCAATGGCAGCGGAGCTGAGAGGCGGGTCGAATAACAACCGAACCTTCATGTAAACGTAGGATTTGACTAAGGAAAAGATGTTCGGCTTATCCTGAATAAATCCGGACCAGATTTCATCTTTTCCTGAGATTGAGAAACCGTTGGCAGGTCCAACGCCCATTTGCGTCAGGATGGAAAACACGCTGTTGATGTGGATGATAATGTCCGGGTCAAAGTGCGTGTAGCTCTCGTCGATGCCCAACAGTTTCTTGATGGATATCAGGATGCTTTCGGAAATCTCCATAACAGCCTCCTCACCGGCGGACTGCGATGAACTTCTTCATGCAGTACCCCTGGGTGCCATTGGAGGTCGATACTTTATAGAAAGCATCTGTTGACTCGTCTATATTGACGGAAACTCTGGTCAGAGCCGTAATGACTGTAAGGACTTTGGAATTTGCTCTCGGCTCTTGATAAAGCGCCGCTCTCAGGCAATTCGTCACAACACCGGCAGCATGATTCTCCATATCGAATCCTCCTCGTATAATAAGTTTCAAAGTTAATAGTTTCAGGTATCAGCAGGCTTTGAGGTGCCCGTGATACAATAGCTGTAGGACAGCAGGGTCAAGTTCTGAGTCCTCCGGTTGAGCCGTAAGGCTACTTCACTGAAAGTCTGTTCCCC
>CAKXAF010000002.1:37549-37890 GCA_934869045.1 uncultured Nitrososphaerota archaeon
CTATCGCATTGGTCTGCCCAGGAATGATTCTGATAAGCGAGGGTGCCAGATGCTCCGGTTATCATGGGTATCTCAAAGCCTGCTGGCCTGAAATCTCCATGCGGGGAGGTGAAAATTGTGAATCCACTATTCGTTGGCATTGATGTGAGCAGCAAGAACAATGTGGCCTACCTGATGAAACCGGACGGCAGCAAACACTCCAGCTTCTCCGTGCAGAATAACCTTGGCGGTGCTAAACTGTTATCAGAGAGAATCGTATCGGCACTTGGCTCCATGCAGCTTGAGCGTGTGGTGATTGGCCTGGAGGCCACCTCCATCTACGGGGACAGCCTAGTCTATGC
>CAKXAF010000003.1 GCA_934869045.1 uncultured Nitrososphaerota archaeon
CCACGACAGCCCGGGTACTGATGGCGATATTGGCCACCCCCCGGCTCCCGCAGGTAATGGCCACCCGCATCCCCGCTCGGATCCGGGACCGCATCGGCTCCAGCTCCCGCTGTACCAGAGCCGGGATCTCCTCCGGCTCAATGTGGCTGTGGTCCAGCTTCTGGCGGACCTTCACCATTCTGGGCAGCTCCGTCGCGGAGGCCAGCTTGGTCACAACATTTCCCTCTTTGTTCGTACTCAGCGCCATATTGCTTCACCTCATCACAGGATCACACCGTCTTTAAACAGCATGATCTCCCGATCGTTGTTTTCTTCATTTCGGGTGCTGACCCGGCCGGAGGCCACGTCCAGCACCAACTGCCACAGCTCCCGGGCCGGCTCGTCCATCGATCCCCGCTCCAACACCGCCCCGGCATTGAAGTCCATCCAATTCGGCTTCCGGTGGAACAGGGCGCTGTTGGAGGCGATCTTGATGGTCGGGACCGCGGTGCCCAGCGGGTTGCCCCGCCCGGTGGTAAACAGAAGCACCTGTGCCTGGCTGGCCAGCAGGTTGGTGATGGATACACTGTCATTCCCCGGCCCGGTCATCAGATTCAGGCCGGGCTTACAGCACACCTGCCCCATCTCCAGGGTGTCGGTCACCACCGCGTGACCACCCTTTTGGATACACCCCAGAGATTTCTCCTCCAGCGTCGTGATCCCACCCCGCTTGTTACCCGGAGAGGGATTTTCATAGATAGGCTGGTCATAGCGGATATAGTATTCTTTAAAGGAGTTTATCATATGGACGATCTTTTGGAAGGTATCCACTGAATCTGCCCGGTTCATCAGCTGGGTCTCTGCCCCAAACATCTCCGGCACCTCGGTGAGCAGCACCGTTCCCCCCTCTGCGGTCAGCCGGTCGGAGAAAGCTCCCACCGCCGGGTTGGCTGTAATGCCTGAAAATCCATCGGAGCCGCCGCATTTCAACCCGATGACCAGCTCTGATGCAGGAATATCCACCCGCCGGTCGCCGGCTGCTGCGCCGCAGAGTTCCCGGAGCATGGCCAGTCCTGCGGTCATCTCGTCCTCCGCGTCCTGACAGTTCAAAAACTTTACCCGCTCCGGATCCACTTCTCCCAGTATCGTCCGAAAGGCGGCAATGTTGTTGTTTTCGCACCCCAGTCCCAGCACCAGCACCCCTCCGGCATTGGGGTGGCGCACCAGCCCAGCCAGGGCCTTCTGGGTGTTAAGATGGTCCTCTCCCAGCTGGGAGCAGCCGTAGGGATGGGGAAACGCATAGACTCCGCTGACGCTTCCGGTGCAGAAAGCTGCGGCCTTTTCCGCCAGTTTCTGGGCCACCGAATTGACGCAGCCCACTGTGGGCAGAATCCAGATTTCGTTGCGGATTCCCGCCTTCCCTGATTTCCGCCGGAATCCCTGGAAGGTTCGGGGGGGCTTCCGCGCCTCTGACAGGGGGACCGGATCGTACCGGTATTCCAGCACCCCAGAAAGACCGGTCTTCAGGTTGTGGGTGTGCACCCATTCTCCGGGACGGATATCCTGACGGGCCGTTCCAATCGGCGCGCCGTATTTGATGATCGCTTCTCCTGCCGCGATGGGGGACAGTGCCACCTTGTGTCCCGCCGGAACGTCTTCCTCCAGCCGGATCCCGCGGGCTTCCGTCCCTTTTTTCATCCCGTGGAGAACCACCGCCACATTGTCCGCCGGGTGAATCTTTAGAATATCCATCTCATTCCTCCGCCGCTTTCCGGAAGGCCTCCGACATCCCCGCGTCCCGGATGACCCGGAACCAGTCCTCCGCCGTCTCCGTGAATCCGGGAACTTCCGTCAGATCCTCGCCCCAGAAGTCCGTCCTTGCCGCCAGCTTTGCAATCAGCCCGTCCGGCTCTCCTGCGTTTTCCGCAAAAAAGTCCAGCACCGCTGCATTGTCCAGAATCGGGTAGGAAATCCCGTCCCGTTCTCCAAAGAATCCGTCTTCCCTCCGCTTTCCGCAGTAAAACGCCGCCAGCGCCGCGAAGGAGAAGGTCAGGCAGCGGGGAAGCGCCCCGTTTTTTTGGAAAGAATCCAGCAGGCTGGGCAAAACCCGGGCTTTCCACTTGGAAACGGAGTTCAGGCAGATGGAGAGTAATGCATGATCGATGAAGGGGTTGTCGAACCGCTCGATGACCGACGCGGCGAACTTCCGCACCTCATCCGCCGGGAGGTCCACCGTGGGGAGGATCTCCTCCTGGAGCGTCCGGTCCAGGTACTTGCGGATCACCGGGTCATGCATGCAGTCCCGGACGATGTCCTGGCCCGCCAGGAACGCCCCCGGCACCATGGCCGTGTGGGCGCCGTTGAGGATGCGCACCTTTCGGTCGCGGTAGGGCTTCAGCCTCCTGGTAAAGACCACCGGCAGCCCCGCCTGGTCCAGGGGGAACCGGTGCTGGGCCTCGTCGGGATCCTCAGACTCGATGACCCACAGCGCAAATGGCTCTCCCACGTCCAGCAGTTCATCCCGGTAACCAAGCGTCTCCCAAATGGCTTCTGCTTCCCCCTTGGGATAGCCGGTGACGATCCGATCCACCAGCGTGGAGCAGAAGCGGCAGCTTTTCTTCACCCATGCGGCGAACGCTGGCTCCAGCCCCCAGCGGACGATGAGCTTTTCCGCGCATTCCCTCAGCCTTCCGCCGTTGTTCTCAATCAGCTCCACCGGCAGCAGCATCACGCCCTTTTCCGGGTCGCCGGAGAAGGCCTTCCACCTCTCGTGGAGGAACCGCACCAGCTTTCCGGGATAACTGGCAGGCGGATCTGCATCGTAGCGGTCGTTTTCGTCGTAGACAATGCCCGCCTCCGTGGTATTGGAGACGATGATCTCAACGGTTTCCATCCTGGCCAGGGCCAGAAAGCGGTCAAATTCCCCGTGGGCGGCCACCGCTTCCTGCGCTGCGGTGACGATGCGCCGGGTCTCCACGGCCTGGCCGTTTTCCCGCCCTCGAAGAAGCACGGTGTAGAGGCAGTCCTGTTTGCGGAACCGCTCCAGATCACCGTAGGGGATGGGCTTGACCAGAGCGACCCCGCTGTCCAGCACGCCTTTTTCATTGGCAATGTCTACCATCCAGTCCACGAAGGCCCGCAGGAAATTTCCCTCCCCGAATTGGACGATCCGAACCGGCCGTTCCTTTTTTTGTACCATGTCCTGTATCTGTTTCATATCGTTTCCTTTCCAGCGGCGCCCGCAGGGCGGCTTTGTGAAGATGTTGGGTGCTTTTCTTTATTGTATATCGATTGGGCTGCCATGTCCAGCCGCAAAAAATCCGATCTTTTCAAAACCGAAGGAAAACGTCCCGCCGGGACGTTTTCCTTTTTGCTTATTGAAGAAGCGGACAGGGGGCTTTACTTTTCCAGCGTATAGCTGCATCCGGCCGCCGCACGGATCTTTTCTTCCTTTACCTTGGCAAAGGAATCCTCGTCGGCAAATAAAGTGAAGTCCGGGTGACCCTTGAGGATAGTTGCAGGAATGCGGTTGGTTTCGTCGTTTTCCAGGGTCTTCTGGATGGCGTCAGCTTTGACCGCATAGGGCACGCAGGAGACGATGCGCCGGCACTGGAGAATCTGATAGACAGTCATGGAAACCGCCTGCTTGGGGACCTCATCCACATTGGCGAACCATCCCTCATGGACCTGCTGGTTTTTGCAGGTATCGTTGAGATTTACGACGATGTATGCCTCTCGGGTATCAAAATCAGCAGGAGGATCGTTAAAGGCGATGTGCGCGTTTTCACCAATGCCGATGAGCCCCACGTCCACCGGTTTTTCCCGCAGCGCTGCCGTGATACCGGCGATGCCCTCCGGCGTGCCGTCTACCAGGTACGCGGCCTTGGGATGAACCTTTTCAACAAATCGTTCCCGCAGATACTTGCGGAAGCTGGCGATGTGGGTTTCCGGAAGGCCGACATATTCGTCCAGATGGAACATTTCCACCTTGGACCAGTCCACCGGCTTCTGCACCAGCGCCTCGATTGTGGTGAGCTGCGAAGCGCCTGTGGAAAGGACGACCCGGGCCTCTCCCTTTTCGGCGATACACTGATTGAGGATCCCGGCGACATATTCTGCCGCCTGTTCCCCCAAAGCTTTTGCATCTTTGCTGACAATGATTTTCATAGCGGTTTTCCTTCCTCTTTTAAATGTTCCAGCTGTCCAGATCCCCGGTGTCCAAGTGGTGGAGGATTCCTGGCAGGAGGATTTCCATTAACGTTTCTGTAGCATAATACTTTGTCTGAACAAGCTCCGAAAAACTGCCGAATTCTTTTTCTGCCTGGACCGGCGTCCTGCGCGGAGCCAGCAGCGCCGCAATTTTCGCGTAGACGCTTCCGGCTCCGCAGCCATAAAGTTCCGTGTCTTCCCCAGAGGCATCTTCGAATTCCCTGGCCATCTCCACTGCCCGCAGCACGTCGTAGCACCGCATGGCACAGAGGCTGTCACCCAGTCGGATCAGTTCGCTGGCAAGGACATACATCGTGCCAAACCGCCCCGAAAGTTCTTCGCCCCCCAGAGGGTAAGGCCGTACCGCGCCAACCCCCAGCGGGTCGACCACCAGCACGATCCGGCCCCGGGCGCAGGTTTCCCGGATCCAGTCCTCATGCTCCGCCGCCGCCCGGGTGCCGTCGTCCCAGACCGCCACGGTTACGGGCAGCTTCTGCCCGTCAAAGGCCGCGCTCCGGAAGGCCGCCGCCGTCGTCAGCCGCCCCTCCTCCGCCGCCCACAGGCACTTCCAGCACCGGATGCCGTCCTCCAGCATCCGTTCCACGCAGCGCAGATAGAAAGGCGCCGGCTTCCGGTCCCGGAAAACCTGCTCCCGCAGCCATTCCTTCGCTTCCCTCCGCCGGATTTCCGGAGCGGATTTCCGGCGACGTTCCTCCAGCTCCCGTGCCCGCTTGGCATTTTCCCTCTGGATCGTGGCGGTGTTTGGATATTCCCGAAGCAGCTGTCCGCCTGGAACGCATTCCAGTTCCTCCCGTTTCAGAAGCCTCGGGGCCGTCTCCGGGGGCCGGGAGAGCCCAAATACCTCTGCAAAAAAGGCGGCGGCACGGCGTGCCAGAGGGTCACTGTACTGGTGCTCGCACCGGTCTGTGACCAGTATAGGCCACTTTGGGTTCCCCAGAATATCCCAGTACCGCCGGGCACGTTCCACGGTGCGCGCTGTTCCGTCCATGGGGAAGAAGTCGTATTCCACCCCCAGAACCAGTACCGGTCGGGGCGCGGCGGCCAGCAGGATATCCTCGTGATCGATTCCCAGTTTTGTCAGCCCGGGCCAGATCTGTTCGGCGTCCTGGGCCTTTCCGGACCGGAGAATGGCCGTTCCGCTGGTGAGGAAGGTCCCTGGTGCGGCGGCGGCGAT
Organism: uncultured Nitrososphaerota archaeon; assembly: GCA_934869045.1. Taxonomy (GTDB): domain Bacteria; phylum Bacillota; class Clostridia; order Oscillospirales; family Ruminococcaceae; genus Merdivicinus. Next base: position 5,384 of record CAKXAF010000003.1, read on the forward strand.
CCGCCGGTCAGCCAGCATTACCAGGGAGGTCTGTGTTCCGCCTCCGGAATTCCCTGTGACGCCGATGCGTTCCGGATCCACCTCATCCCGGGAGCAGAGATAGTCGATCCCGCCCATGGCATCAGCCAGGAAGTATCGGGCCAGGCTGTCGCCCAACAACCAGCAGGGCTTGCCGGCATAGTCATGTTCCGCCGTGGCGCCGGGGATCCGCAGTCCTCCTGTCTCCGGCTCAAAATACTCAAAGCGTTCGCCCTGTCCCACCGGGTCCATGGCAAGCACCGCCATTCCCCCCCGGACTAGCCGCTGGCAGACGTTTTGGTAGAACGGATACGCCTTTCCGTCTTCTGTGTGCCCGCAGAGGAACAGCACTGCCGGGATCTTCCCTTCCCGCCTGTCCGGTAGGTAAAAGTTCGCCGTAATCTGCGCTCCGGGTCGGGCCTCGAACAGCACCTTCTCGATTTGGAAGCCGTCCGCCTTTTGCGTCCCGGTGGTCCGGGCATTCAGACGAGCGCCTTTTTCCGGCAGGCCGCCTAAGGCGTCCAGCAGCTTTTGCCGGACAAATTCCTGCCTCGTCCGGACGTCCTCCGGGCAGGAGATGGCATCGCGCTCCCGGTCGCCCTTTCGCAGCGCCTCCTCCACACGCCGGAACACACCGTCCCGCATTTGATTGCGTACATCGTGGAAGGTCCACTCCCGCAACAGGCTCTGTTGGCAGAATTCCATGACGGAACCTCCTTTTATTCCTTGATTGCGCCGATCATAACGCCCTGCGCAAAATACTTCTGCAAAAAGGGATACACGCAGAGGATGGGGACGATAACGGCGATGATGGTCGCATATTTGGTCTGCATAGCGTTGACCGCCAGTTCTAAGGCATCCTGTCCGGCATCTGCCATGAGCTGCTGATTCTGCACCAGCAGCCGGACCAGATACATCTGAAGGGGCTGCAGGTCAAGGTCCGGCAGATACAGCAGCGCGCTGAAATAGGTGTTCCAGTGGGCCACTGCGTAAAAGAGCGTGAGAACCGCCAAGATCGGCTTGGAGATGGGAATAACGATCTTCAGCAGAATGGTCAAATCCCCCGCGCCGTCGATGGCCGCGGACTCGTTGAGGCTATCCGGGAGCCCGGCGAAGAAGGTCCGTGCCATAATCATGTTGTATACGCTGATGGCTCCTGGGATCAGCATTGCCCATCGGGAATTGTATAGTCCCAGGTTTTTGATCAGCAGGAACGATGGGATCATGCCGCCGCTGAACAGCATGGTGAAGGTGACGAACATGGTGACCAGGTTCTTTCCCATAAATTTTTTCCGGGACAGGGGATAGGCCAACATGGTGGTCATCACGACGTTGATGGCCGTACCAAATACCGTGTAGAAAATGGTGTTTCCATACGCTGTCCAAATCGCCTTCTCCGCGAAAACCTTCTGGTATGCGCCAAGGTTCAGTCCCACCGGATAAAGCCAGACCTCCTGCCGCATGACGCTGACCTTATCGCTGAGGGACATGCTGAGTACGTAAAGGAAGGGATAGAGAGTGATAATGAACGCAATCACCATCATGAGAATCGTAAAAAAGTAAAACACGCGGTCCGACCAGGTTTCCCGGATTCTGTGCGGTTTGCTTCGAACTACCATTTGACTCCCTCCTCCTACCACAGCGAAATGTCAGAAAGCTTTCGGCTGATCCGGTTCACCACAATAATCAGCAGCAGGTTAATAACAGAGTTAAACATTCCCACCGCCGTGCTGTAGCTCCACTGAGCGCCGACGATGCCCTGGCGGTAGACGTAGGTCGAGATGACGTCAGCCGTCTCATAGGTCGCCGGGGAATACAACAGGTTGATCTTCTCAAACCCGACATTCATGATGCTTCCGCAGTTGAGGATGAGCATAATGATGGCCGTGGGCAGAATACACGGCAGCGTGATCCGGAACATGATTTGGAACCGCTTTGCGCCGTCGATGCGGGCCGCCTCGTAAAGCTGTGGATCCACTGCGGAAATCGCCGACAGGTAGATGATAGAGTTGTATCCGAAGTTCTGCCAGATGCCGGAGCCGATGTAGATGGTCCGGAACCATCCGGGCTCTGCCAAAAAGTTGATGGACTGCCCGCCCAGTGTGGTAATCATTGTATTGACGATCCCTTCATAAGGGCTCAGAAAGCTCTGCACGATTCCCACCAGAACCACGGTGGAGATAAAGTGTGGCATGTAGCTGACGGTCTGCACGGTTTTTTTAAAAATGCCGGGCCGCAGCTCGTTTAAAAACAGCGCGAACAGGATCGGGATCGGAAATCCCCACAGCAGGCCGTATACGCTGATGAGGATGGTATTCCGCACCAGCCGCGGAAAAAACGGCGAGGTAAAAAACTGCTGGAAATGCTTCAGTCCGACCCACTCACTCCCAAAAAAGCCCTTGACTGGCCGGTAGTTTTGGAAGGCCATCGTCAATCCGCCCATAGGGATGTAACAGAAAATGATAAAGTATGCGATGCAGGGCAGAACCAGCATCCACAGCACCCGGTCCCGCTTCAGGCAGCGCAGTACCTCCGGCTGCGAATACCGGTGTTTCGTCCTGGTTTGAACGGAAATGGACTTCGCGTCCATAGAAACCCTCTCCCTCCTGTCATGACGCGGGATACCGGCGTGAAACGGTATCCCGCATCACATTCGTTTACTTTTGCCCCGCGATATAGCGATCGTACTGCGATTGCCGGATCGCAGTGACCTCCGCAAGCCCCATGGCCTCCAGCTCGCTGACAAATTTGTCGAAGTTATCCAGGCTCTCTTGGCCCATGATGAACCTGGTCATCATCTCTTTGCTCCGGGTTTCCAGGTCCGCAGCATACTGTGTGATAATCGCCTGCTCGTCACTCGTCAGAAGGATTCTGGTGGGGAAGGAGTCATGGATGTAATCCTGCATCATTTCAGCGGCTGCAACCGCGTTTGGATTATGGGCGATGGTCTGAGGCGCCTGATAGGACCAATAGCCGTTGAGGGACCGGTTCCAGGGCAGTGTGGGCATGGCGCCCAAGGAGCGCAGTGCACTGCTGGTTCCCATGCCGTCGGGGTTGTTGAGAACGTAATCGGTAAAGACCGGCTTGCCGTCCTTGACTTCATAGGAGGTGCCTTCAACGCCAAAGCAGGTTCCGCGGTTACCAGCTTCGCTGGCATAGAAATAGTCCACGAACTTGAACTTGATGTCCAGATCTTCACAGCCCTTGGTGAATCCGTAAAGACCGCTGATGGGACCATACCGTTCCACGAAAGGTTCTGTATCAGAATCTGCTGACGATTTTGGGGGCTTTACGACCTTGTAGCTGCCGTCAATGCCGGCGGAGGCCAACGCCTTATTGTAGGTGTCCAGCCCATTGAGGAAGCGGAAAACGCCGCCCGACTGGTTGGAACTGACCTTTTTCATAATGGTGTCGCTGTTTTGAGTGGCAAATTCCTTGTCCAGCAGCCCCTCCGTATAGCATTTGTTCAGCCAGGTGAGCAGTTCTTTGGCCTCTGGCTTGATATAGTCGTAGGTCACCTTGCCGTCCGTGCCTACCGACCATCCGCCGGAGGCGTGAAGGTATAATCCATAGGCTTCACCGAAGCCCAGCACGCCTTGCAGCGTGTTGTCGTTGCAGAAGGGGATCTCATCCCTCTGCCCGTTGCCATTAGCGTCCTCCTCCAGGAAGGTCTTCCAGCAGTTGTACCAGTCGTCCAGGGTCTCTGGATCCTCCAACCCGAATTTTTTCAGCCAGTCCTCCCGGATCATGAAAGTATACGGGTCTGCAAGGGAGGTACCCGCCACGTCATTGGTAAAGAAGTAGATTTCGCCGTCCGGCCCAGTCACAAATGGCTTGACATAGGGGTTGGCTTCATAAAACTGCCGGGTATAATAGCCATTTTTATCCAGCTGCTCCGTTAGGGAGATAAACAGTCCGTCCTCCACATACTGCATAGCGGATCCGGGCACGTTCATAAAGTCCGGTAGGTCTTCACCGGCTGCGAGCCGGGTCTGCATGACCGTGACGTAATCGCTGCTTGGCGTCATCTGCCAATCGATTTTGACCCCGGTGTCCTCTTCATATTTCTGCCAGACCGGCAGGCCGTCGGAGTAGTTGTAGCCAGTGAGATAGTTTTCATAGCTCGCAATGGAAATGGTAACCGACCCATCCGTTACCAGAGGAAGCTCATAGGGCTCATTGGAGGTTGCCGTTGTGCTGGAGCCGGAAGAGGCGCTGCCTCCTTCTCCTTCGGAAGAGCTGCCGTTACCGCAGGATGCTAGAATCATCGAGCCAACCAAGGCTGTAAGAACTAGTTTTGTGAACATGGTTTTCTTCATTTTAGAGTCCTCCTTTTATTGTAGAATGATTTCTCACTGTGCGAAGGGGTAGTTGCTTTGTATATCGCCTCCTTTTCTCAAAATCACCGGCTATTTTCGGTAGGAATCTACATCGACCAGCTCCCTGACGGAAACCGGCCTTCCGGTACGAATGCTTTCATTGGCGCTGATGCCGATGAGGATGGACATAGAGCCATCCCGGGATCCCGCGTATTGATGCAGCGTGTCGGGGACGCCTCCGCGGAAGAGCATCTGCAGCATCCGGTCGTCGCCGCCGCCGTGCATGCCGTTTCCTTTGCGCATATCATAGGTGATGGCGTCGCCTTCCCGGTTGAAGACCTTGATGTGGAAGCAGGGATCGTCAGTCTCGGTTCCGGAGCTGAATTCACAGGTCTCCAGCCGCCCCTTGGTCCCGCTGATGGAGAGTTTCCACCCTTCATAAGGGCTGTGGGCCACCAGGGAGTAGGTCATCAGCGCCCCTTTGGAGTACCGGACGCTCAATGACATGCTGTCATAAATATTGATTTCCCCATCAAAGATGCACCGGTCCCGATAGTACCCGTCCACATCCTCGCAGTCGAAGTACAGACCTTTGATGGTGGGATTCTCCGCCTCCCTGAAGGCATAGGCGCAGCCGGCCTTTTGGGGACATGTGCTGCACCGCTCTCCGTGTTCCCGCCGGTTTCCGCCGTAGAAGTTCAGGCTTCCGTTGGCGTAGACTGTCTCCGGATCCTGCTCGATGAGCCAGTTGATGATGTCAAAATGATGGGTTGCCTTATGTACCAGCAGTCCGCCGGAATTCTCCAGCTTCCGGTGCCAGCGCCGGAAGTAGTCCGCTCCGTGGGAGGTGTCCAGCATCCACTCAAAATCCACGTTGAGAATTTCGCCCACTGCGCCTTCCATCAGGATTTCCTTAATTTTCGCCATGTGGGGCATGAACCGGCAGTTGAAGGTCACGACGATGTTTCGTCCGTTCCGGCGCTCCGCCTCCAGCACGCTCCGGCACTTTTCCGCGTCGATGGTCATAGGCTTTTCACTGATGACGTCGATGCCCATGTCCAGCGCCCGGATGATGTAGTCGCTGTGGTAGCGGTCCGCCGTCGTAACGATGACGGCGTCGGGGCGGCATTCGGCGATCATCCGGTCAAAGTCGGTGTAGCAGGGGATGCTGCCCGGCAGGTTTTCCGAGACAAACCGGCACCTCTTTTCATTCACGTCGAACAGTCCAACCAGTTCAGCGCAATCCTGGAACCGCTCGGTGATGGCCTTGGCGTACATTCCGTAGCCCCGGCCTCCGGTTCCAGCTAACACATACCGTTTCATCCTAAATACTCCTCTCTCCGGCCCAGCCGGATCATATTTTAAGAACACGTGTAACAAAATTTTGAAAAGAAAAACCGGAAACCATCCAGCCTTCTTTTAAAATCCGCTACGCTTTGAGTGACACCCATAGGCCCTCTGTTGGCGGGAAACCGGCTCCGTTTCTGCAACGGACGTATCAAAAAAATCAATAGAATTCAATGTTATTCAACTTTTTTCACCGTTGGAGAACGGCTGGGTAGAATCCCGGATTATGAGCTTGGGCTCAATGATTTTGGAGAAAGGCTGCTCCGGAAGTCTCCCTTGATAAAAATCCTCGTAAAAATCCAGCACAGTACGGACAATTTCGGCAATGGAAGGCCCGCAGGTGGTCAGCGGGACCTGATAGATCGACAGCTCCGGAATATCATCATAGCTGACAATAGATAGCTCCTCCGGGATGGAGATCTGCAGCTCATGCAGACAATTGATCAGACCAAAAGCGGTATTCTGGGAGTCCAGGATCAACGCTGTAGGCCGCTGTCCACTCTGCCACAGCCGGGTGAACTTCTCCGTAATCTCGGCCCGGTTGACGGCGGCGCCCTGATAGTAATAGTCCGTGTCAGCCAGGATCAGGCGGCTCTTGTGATGTTCCATCCCCGCGTCCAGCAAGGCCCGGATGAAGCCGTCGCTTTTCTGTCCTGGCTCACCGATATAGGCCACCCTCCGATGCCCGATTTTATGGAGGTATTGAACGGCGTCGTAAACGCCCTTTGCGCGGTCGATGGCAACCTGGTGAGCCTGCTCCATCCGCCCGCCGCCGATGATCATCATTTCACCCTCATAGAGCGCCCGCTCTTTGATAAAATCCACATCCGGCGCCCATTGGGGGAAGAACCACGCCAGTGTAAAGTCGATAAAGTGTTCGTGAAAAGTGCGCAAAGCCTTAGACGGTTCCGACATGGAAACGACAACATCGATATCACGGCGGACGGCCTCCCGCTGAAGGTCGCTGCACAGGTGGTAAAAAAACAATCCTTCGATCTGCGGCCAGATAAAGCCGAGACTGCGGTTTTTCTGTTTGGCCAGCCGTTTGGCGGCGACGTTAGGGATGTAGTTCATCTGCTCGGCCAGTTCCAAAATACGCTGTCTCGTTTCGGCGCGGACGCCGGGGGCATTGTTTAGGGCCTTGGATACAGTGGGATGCGTTACGCCGGCAGCCTGTGCAATATCTTTAATGGTGACGTTTGGCATAGGCGTTTCCTCCGTTGCTATTTTCTATAATCTAAAAATAGCACACGTGTTTTAATATGTCAATAGGGTTTTAAAAAATAATGGCATATTTTATAATATTTTTTTATTTTATCATCTAATCTATTTATTATAGATAAATAAAAAGAAAAAATACGCTGAAATAAATGATAAAAAAATTGGAAATCGTGTTCTAAAATAGTGGATTCATGAAAAACCGCCAGGGATTTTAGCAATCCCTGGCGGAAAGGAGACGGATCAAACCTGCTGAGACGGAAAGATTGATCTTGAACAACGTCAGGCGCGGCCTGTGCAGCCGAACAGCCGCATTTTTTCCAAGGCAGCGGCCTTAACCGCCTCGGTCAGGTGCGGGATCAGATCCGTCATGCCGCACCCTGGACGGTAAAAGTCGTGGGCAGCCTTTGCGCAGGCACAGTTCAGATCGGTAAAAATGTTGACCTTGGCCATTCCGCAGCGGATGGCATTTTGAAAATCCGCGTCGGAGAGGCCGGACCCGCCATGCATGACCAGAGGAACCGGTACCTTCTCCGCAATGGCTTCAAGCCGCGGAAGGTCCAGCTTTGGAGCGGCGTGATAGGCGCCGTGAGCGGTGCCTATAGCCACGGCCAGCGCATCTGCACAGGTGGCTTCTGCAAAGGACTTGGCCTCATCAGGATCCGTGTACACCGAGTGATCGCCTCCGCCAGCGTTGGCCCCTACATGGCCCAGCTCGGCTTCCACGCTGACGCCCCGGGCGTGGGCCTCCTCTGCCATGGCGGCCACGGCCCGGCAGTTTTCCTCGAATCCCAGGGTAGAGCAGTCGTACATAATAGAGGTGAATCCCAGATCCATGGCCAGTCGGGTCTTTTCCTCCGTCAGGCCGTGATCGAAATGCACCACCACCGGCACCGTGGCCTTTTGGGCCAGGGGGAGGAGAAAGCAGGCCAGCTCCTCCAGCGATGCGGCAGGCAGCAGCACCTCCGCCGTACCGATAATAACCGGGGAGCGGGACTCCTCAGCTGCGGCCAGGACGCCCCGGGCCATCTCCAGATTGACCGTGTTGAACAGGCCCACGGCATAGCCTTCCCGCTTGGCGCGGGGGAGCACGTCGTTCAGGTTTGCCAGCATAAAAATCCCTCCAAATCAGTCTTCGACCACCGGAATCCGCTGGATGCGGGGGTCGGTGAAAATGTCGTATTCGTCAAAGCTCCGGGTGCTGAATTCCGAGATCACCGCACCTTCCGGTCCAGCCTGGAACCAGTGGAGGGTGTCCGGAACCATGGTGTACTGTTCGCCCGGATGGAGCACGACCTCATGCCAGACCGTGTAGTGGGCTTCGCTTCCCGCGGGAGCAGCGCAGACAGGGCTGGAGGTGGGGTCGCCTGCCACATAGAGATAAACCGTGCCATAACGGCAGCGGAATGTTTCCTCCTTACCAGGATAACCCGCCTCCGGCAGGGGCTTGTGGGTATGTTCCGGGCAGGTCTGGCCGGGGAAGAGGGCCATTTCTTTGGCGCAGCAGCGCTGGGTGTTGACGTAGGTGACCAGCTGCAGGCCGGTCTGATCCAGTTCGCCAAGACCGAAGTCCGCGACCTCCAGATTTTCCTTTTCCGCGGGCGTCAAAATGATGCCCGCCTTTTCGTACAGGTCCAGCGCCCGGCGGCGGGCGCTTTCGTAGGTGGTTTTGCTGAGCATAGGGTTGTCCTTCCTTTCTGTTATGCTAAAGGTGTCTCTTCCATAAAGCGCAGGATATCGGCGATCGGGCGGATGCCGGTAGAAGCGCCAACCGCCATGATGCAGTGGGTACCTACCGCGTTTGCAAAAGCGCCGCTTCGGCGGTAGTCCCAGCCCTGAGACAGCCCGCATAGGAATCCAGCGCAGAAGGAGTCCCCGGCCCCGGTAGTGTCCACCGGCTTGATCTGGCGGTAGGTGGGAAGGGTATAGGACGCGCCGTTTTCCTCGCGGAAGTAGGCGCCGTCCTTTCCCAGTTTGATGATGACGCTTTTGGCCCCCAGCGTCTGGAAAAAGTCGGCCATCTCCGCTGGATCCTCTTTGCCGGAAAGGCGGGCAGCCTCCTCATAGCTGGGCATGAACAGATCCAGCATAGGCAGGCTGGGCGCGATCTTTGGAAGCCATTTCCCCTCAAAGTCCCAAGCGGTGTCCATAACGGTGAATTTTCCCAGTTCCCGGGCATGGGCGAGAAATTCCCTGCAGGGCTGCCCGTCGAAGGCCGTCAGGAGCATAGCTCCGGCCACAAAAACAAGATCGGCCTTTTCCAGCGCGGCTTCCGGGATATCCTCCCGGGTGAAGCGTGAGGTGGAGCCGGGATTGTAAAGAAAGCTCCGTTCTCCGTCGGAACCGACGCAGACCACCGAACTGGTGGTGGGGACGGCGGCGCTTTTGGATACGCCGCTGACGTCGGCTCCCGAGGCGCGGACCTGTTCCAGCACAAATGCGCCGAAGCTGTCCTCGCCCACTAGGCAGCTCAGAGTTACTGGCGCCCCCAGCCGCGCCAGGTCGATAGCGGCATTAGAGGCACACCCGCCTACAAAAGAGGCAGTGTTCTGAACCGCCTGGAGGGTTCCCGGCGCAGGAAGGCTGTCCACAGGGGAAACGATGATGTCAGTGGTGACGCTTCCGATGCAGAGGATCCGTTTCATACCATTCTCTCCTTATTTGTATATTTAATTTATAAATATTAGTATAGCAGGGATTGAAAATTTTGTAAATAGGATTTACAAAATATTTTCCATGTGGTATGCTTAAAAAAAGAGAAGCTGGAGGATGTGCGGAAATGAAGGAAAAAGGGATCAACGGAGAGGCGACAAAGCGGATGAACCGTCTGTTGGTGCTGCGGCTGCTCTGCACGGTTCCGGAGCTGTCCCGAACAGAGATCACCCGAAGGACAGGGCTTGCGAAAATGACCGTCACCAATATCACCGCGGATCTGATCGCCCACCGTGTGATTCAGGAAACCGTGCCGCTGGACAATGGCCGAACCGGCGCCGGGCGGAAACAGATGGCGCTGAGGCTGTCCGACGGCGCGCCCTGCGTTCTGGGGATCTGGCTCTCCCGGGACGGATGCCAGGGGGTGGCCGTGACTCCTGAACTGAAGGAGCTGGCCCGGCATGAATTCCGGTTTGCTGAGCAGGAGACTGCTGCTGCAATTCTGGAGAAGCTGTCCGGGTTGTGCAAATGCCTGCTGGCAGATGCCGGGCGTTCGATTTCCGGCGTGGGGGTCGCGGCGGTAGGGCCTCTGGACACCCGGGAAGGCGTGATCCTGAACCCCCCGAACTTTTTTGGCATCCGGGATTTTGCCTTGGCGGAGCTGCTATCCCAGCGCCTTGGGCTGCCGGTTTTCCTGCAGAACGATATGAACGCAGCAGCACTGGCGGAGAAATATTACGGCTTGGGACAGAATGTTCGGAATTTTGCCTATGTCGGCGTCACCAACGGCATCGGCGCGGGAATCGTCCTGGATGATAAGCTTTTTGAAGGGACCCGGGGTTTTTCCGGGGAACTGGGCCACGTGGTCATCGATAGCCGCGGCGAGCTCTGCCACTGCGGAAACCGGGGATGTCTGGAGACCTTTGCCAGTGTTCCGCGGGTGCTGGAACGGTTTTCCCAACGGTTTGGCCGGGCCTTTTCCACCATGGAGGAGGTCTGCCATTTGAGTGGGCAGGATCAGGCGGCCGGGGCGCTGCTGGAGGAGATCTGCGGGGAATTGGCGACGGCGCTTGTCAGCTTCTGCAACCTTTTTGATCCGGAGCTCATCCTCATCGGGCACGATGGCGCGGCGTTGGGCGACCGGCAGCTGCGCTGGATGGAGAAAATGGTCAACCAGCGGATTCTGGCGGGCCGGTTTGCCGGAGTGCGGATTCTGCGCTCCTCCTTTGGCCGGATGGCGCCGGTTTACGGCGCGGCGGTAACGGTGCTGGAGAAGATTTTTGCCGGTGGATTTCTTTATGAGGACCTCTTTTCAGAGTAACACCTGAAAAAAGCAAATTTTCCATGTATTTTCGCAAGAAACTCCGATTCCTGACGGACAAAGCGGATTATAATGAAAAAAGCGACTACAACAGGAGGCCCCACCAATGCGTATGGAACCAAAATTGTCCCCGGGCGAATATGTCTTTGCGGCAGCCGGCCTGGAGCACGGCCATATTTACGGCATGACCAGCGCCCTTTTAGATGCGGGCGCTACGCTCAAATGGGTTTGGGACCCGGATCCCGCCAAAATGGACACTTTTCGTGCCAAATTTCCCCAGGCCCGTCCCGCGCGCAGTGAGGAGGAGCTTCTTTCCGACCCGGAGGTGCGTATGGTGGCGGCCGCCGCTATTCCCAGTGAGCGGTGCGCCTTGGGGATCCGGGTGATGGAGAGCGGTAAGGACTACTTCACGGATAAAACGCCGCTGACGACTCTCGCCCAGCTGGAGGCGGCAAAGGCAGCTTGTCTCCGGACCGGACGGCGGTATTTCTGCTATTTCAGCGAACGGCTTCATTCGGAAAGTGCCGTTTATGCAGGGGAACTGGTTAAAAGCGGTGCCATCGGCCGAGTACTTCAGGTCTTGGGACTGGGGCCTCACCGTTTGACCCCGGAAAGCCGCCCGTCCTGGTTTTTCGACCGCAGCCGGTACGGCGGAATCCTCTGTGACATCGGCAGCCACCAGATTGAGCAGTTTCTCTACTATACCGGCGCGGAGGACGCTGAGGTCACCCGGAGCCAGATCGCCAACTATGCCCATCCGGAGACTCCGGAGCTGGACGACTTCGGCGACGCCATGCTGACGGCGGACAACGGCGCGACCAATTACTTCCGGGTAGACTGGTTCACGCCCGACGGGTTGTCCACCTGGGGTGACGGTCGGACGATTCTTCTGGGCACCAAGGGTTACATCGAGCTGCGAAAATACGTCAACATCGCGGCGGATCCTTCCGGGGACCATGTTTTCCTGGTGGACAGCACCGGAGAGCATCACTTTGCTGTGGCCGGTACAGTGGGATTCCCGTTTTTCAGCCAAATGGTCCGGGATTCTCTGGATGGTACGGAGACGGCGATGACCCAGGCTCATATCTTTAAAGCCGCCGAGCTCTGCGTCAAGGCACAGCTCCAGGCTGTCCGGCTGACACAGCCGAAAACTTGACAGAGAGGATGGAAAATCATATGAAACCGATCAAGATTCTGCTGGCCGGCGCCGGCGGGTATGGGAACGTGTATGTGGAGTATTTCCGTCAGGGACGGATGGAACGGGAAAATGCGCGCCTGGCCGGTGTGGCGGATCCTTTTGCCGAAAAAGCTCCGGGCTATGCCTGGTTTCAGGAGAACAAGATCCCGATTTATTCTACGCCTGCGGATTTCTTCCGCGAAAACCAGGCAGACCTGACCATTATTGCAACTCCGACGAATCTCCACAGCCCTTACAGCATTACCGCCATGGAAAACGGCTCTCATGTTCTCTGTGAGAAGCCTCTTACCCCTACGCTTCAGGAGCTGGATGCCCTGGAGCAGGAACGGAAGCGCCTTGACAGGCAGCTGGGCGTAGGCTTCCAATGGTCTTTCAGCCAGACGATGGGCCGCCTGAAGGAGGATATCCTCGCCGGCGTTTACGGCCGTCCCAAGATGCTCAAAACCTTCATTTCCTGGCCCCGCGCGTTGTCCTATTACGGCTCCTCCACCTGGAAAGGCCGTGTTCGTGACGGGAAGGGCGGGTATATCCTGGATTCCATCGTGACCAACGCCGCCGCCCATTACCTTCATAACATCTTTTTCCTTTTGGGTTCCACCATGGAGACTGCCGCTTACCCGGAATGTGTAGAGGCGGAACTTTACCGTGCAAAGCAGATCGAGAGCTTCGACACCTGCATCCTGCGGGGCTGTGCCGGCGGCGGCAGGTTCCTCTATGTCGCTTCTCACGCCACCCAGCTGAATCTTGAGCCTTCTTTTTGTTATGAGTTTGAAAAGGGCACCGTGGTCTTTAATCAGGACGCGCAGGATAACTGTGTAACCGGACGGCTGTCCGACGGCCGCACCATTGTGTATGGAGATCCCTTTACCAATGAGGAAATTTTCCAGAAATGCCGGGCGATGCTGGACTACATCCGCACGGGCCAGCTGCCGCGCTGTACCATCTCTACAGTGAGGCCGCACCTTCTCACCTGCAATGCGGTCTTTGATTACGGCCGCGTGACAGATTTTCCCCATTCCATGCTGGCAGAGGAACACATGGATGATCCCAAGAAGGCGAATCTCTGCTGCCCCGGCCTCTATGAAGACCTGCTCTCCTGCTACCAGGATGCCTCTCTCCCATCGGAGAAGGGGTTCCCCTGGAGTGCCCCTGCTGCCCTCATTCCCGTTGCGGATTACAAAAAGTTCCTGGGCGGCGCATTCTGACACAAAAACAAATTTTGGGGCAAGCCCTTTCAAAAGGCTTGCCCCAAAATTTTTGCTGTTTTTTGTCAATACTTCTTGCCTTGCAGCGCCCGCTCCGTACTCTGAATGGCCGCAATGGCATCCTTGTCCCGGTGCAGGATCAAGTAGGCGTAGATGGTATCGATAATCGCCAGCTGAGCGATCCGGGAGTTCATCCCCAGAATTGTGTAGCGCGTTTCCTCCGATGCCGTGTTCAGCACCAGGTCGCTCTGTTTGATGATGGGCGATTTGCCCAGGTTGGTGATGCAGATGGTCAGCGCCCCCGCTTCCCTGGCCAGCCGCAGGGCCTCCACCACGTCGATGGATGATCCGGAGTGGGAAATGCCGACGGCCACATCCCCGGCCTTTAGGTGGGAGGCCGCAATAGCCTGGAGATGGTTGTCTGTATAAGCCGCCGCATCCAGCCCTGCCCGGAGAAATTTGTGCTGAGCGTCCATGGCCACCGCCGCCGAGTTTCCCAGCCCGAAAAGCGCGATCCGTCCCGCCGCCATGATCCGCTGGGCGGCCTCTTCCAGCATGATGCCGTTGAGCACCTTTTTGGTATGCTCCAGAGAACTGTAGATGTTTCCGCAGGCCTTGGTGAAGAGCTCGGCGCAGGAGTCCTCCCGGGTCATTCCTTCGTTTAAGGTGGTGGAACCATCCGCCGTTTCCTGCGCGATGGAAATTTTCAGTTCCTGATATCCCACCAGCCCCAGCCGTCGGGAAAAGCGCACGATAGTGGCTTCTCCGCAGCCGCATTTTTCCGCCAGCTCGCTGATGGACAAACGGATCAGCTCCCGCTGGTTTTCCAGGATCCAGTCGGCAATCTTCTTCTCTCCCCGGCCCATGTCCGGATACATGGATTTGATGCGCAGCACAATATTGTTCATCGGCCCCTGCTTTCCGGGGAATCCCTTCCCCAAAACGAAGTTTAATTTCATTTTCATTGTAGCTTTTTCTAGGGAAGTTGTCAAGAACGAAAATAATTTTCGAAAAGTATTGAAATTTATTTTTGAATATGATAATATAAAATTGAAAATTAACTCTGAAAAGGAGAGGGCGGTATGCAACTCAAAGGATTCATGTTCGATATGATCCAGAATGAGCTGGAGGACGCGGTTGGCCGGGAGAATTGTTCGACCCGGGAAGCGGATAAGCTGGTCCACGGCGTCGACTACTACTGGCTGTCCAGGATGTGGGCGGATCGGGGGATGACTCCGCCGGAGGCGGATATCATTGTCTGCCCCAAGGATGCCAAAGAGGTCTCCAGCATTCTGAAGATCGCCAACTACTACAAAATGCCGGTGACCACCTGGGGGGGCGGCGGCGGCACCCAGGGCGGCGCGCTGCCCCTGGCCGGCGGCATCGTTCTGGACACCAAGCGGATGAACGAGATCACTGAGTTCAACACCGATTCCATGTATATGGAATCCGGCACCGGCGCCATCCATACCCATCTGGAGTGGTATGCCAATGAGCGGGGCTATGCCACCATGCACTATCCCAGCTCCCAGAACTGCTCTACTCTGGGCGGCTTTCTGGCCCATCGGGGCATCGGCGTGGTTTCCACCAAATACGGCAAGATCGATGACATGTGCCTGAGCATGGAGGTCGTCCTTCCCAACGGCGACATTATCAACACCTCCCCGGTGCCCAAGCACGCCGCGGGCCCAGACCTGAATCAGATTTTCATCGGCTCCGAGGGCACTCTGGGCGTGATCACCAAGGCTCAGATGCGCATCTACGCCCAGCCCGAAACCCGCTGGTTCCGCGCCTTCCTCTTTCAGGACCTGACCAGCGCCTTCGCCGCCGGGCGGGAGCTGCTGACCAAGATCAAGCCCTCCTGTATGCGCCTTTATGACGAGGCGGAGACCATGTCTCTCATCAAAAAGATCGTCGGCGTGGAGCGCAGGGGTGCTTTCATGAACCTGGCTTTGGAAGGCATGAAGGACATCGTTGCCGTGGAGCAGAAGGTCCTTTTTGACACCTTCTCCAAATACGGCGCCGAGGACCTGGGCAGTGAGTACGGCGAGAAGTGGTGGAAGGAGAAGATCACCTTCTTCTATCCCGGCCACATGATGGATATCCCCCAGATGTTCGGCACCATGGACTCCATCGCTACCTACTCGAATATCGAAAAGATCTACTGGGCTATGAAAGAGGCCGTTGAAACCAACTTCCCCATGGCGCGGTTCATCGCCCACTTCTCTCATTGGTATGAGTGGGGAGCCATGATTTACGACCGCTTTATTGTGGATAATCCTCCCCAGGATCCCCACGAGGCATTGCGCTTACATAATCAAATCTGGTATACTGGAGTCAGAGCGGCCCTGGCCAATGGCGGCGTGGTCAATGATCACCACGGTGTCGGCGTCAAGCTGGGCAAGCTGATGAAAGAACAGTACGGCCCCGCCATGCAGGTCCTGGAGGGCATCAAGCGGCAGTTGGACCCCAACGGCATCATGAACCCCTACAAACTGGGACTGTAAGGAGGCGGACAGCATGTATTTTACCGAAAACGACAAGCACACCATTGATAACTGCCGGTTCTGCTTTATGTGCCGGCACGTCTGCCCCGTGGGGATGGTCACCGGCAGCGAGGCCAATAACGCCCGGGCCCGGGCTGAATTGATCTCCCTGGTCAACCGGGGCTTCGCCTATACCCCCGATATCGCCGAGGTGGTCTACGAGTGCGCCCTCTGCGGCGCCTGTACCACCCAGTGCTGCACGGGCTTTGACCCGCTGCCCTTCACCAAACACGCCCGGATGGAAGCGCTGGCCCAGGGCGTCGCCCCCGCCTATGTCAATGACCTTCTGGATAAAATCGAGGCGGAAGGCGCCGCATATGCGCCGGTCTCTGATCCGGAGCTGATGGCTGAGTTAGCCGGCCTGCCGGAACAGGCGGAAATCCTGCTGTTTCTGGGCAATGCCGCTTCGGTCTGTCCGGAAAGCGCCGTAGCTGCTGTGCGTCTGCTGAAAAAATCCGGCGTGTCCTTTGCTGTGATGAAGGAGGAACCGGACTGCGGCATGGATTTGGCTGATCTCATGGGCCCTGCCGAGGAAGCCCGCCAGGCCATCCTCGCCGCCGCGGAAAAAATCAACGCCTTCGGGGCCAAGACCATCGTCCCCCTGTCTCCGGACAGCGCCAAGGCCTTCCTGCGGGAATACCGGGAGTGGGGCGCGGAGCTGAAAGCGGAAGTCAAAACCTTCCCCGCTTTCCTGGTGGAATTGTGGAAATCCGGCGCGTTGAATTTCCAAAAGACCGGGGAAACCGTCACCTATCAGGATCCCTTCCGTCTGGCCCGGGAGCTTCATGAGACCGAGGCCCCCCGGCAGCTCATCGCCGCCTGCGCGGAACTGCGGGAGATGTACCGCCATGGCGAGGAAGCGATCAGCTGCGGTGAAGGCACCATCGGCCTTTACCGCCCCGATCTGACGGAAAAAATGGCCGCCCGCCGGATGCAGGAGGCGGTCTCCACCGGCGCGTCCGCCGTGATTACGGCCTGCCCCACATCCTGCACCGCTCTGCGCAGCGCGGGCGGGCTTCCGGTAAAGCCTCTGGAGGTATTCCTGCTGGAGCACACCTGCTGACACTTGGACGAAAGGACGGAACCTCTCATGAGCCTTGTCAATCTGGGAGAAATCCTCTCCCTTGCCAAAGGAAAAAACGCGGCTGTTCCCGCGTTCAACTGCTATAATATGGAGACGGTCAAGGGCGTCATTGCCGCCGCAGAGGAGGCCAACGCCCCAGTCATCCTCCAGGGCTACAGCCGCCTTTTTGACGGTGACGACGGCTACTACCTGGCTGCGCTGGCTTTGGCTGCCGCCAGGAAAGCCAACGTCCCCGTCTGCTTCCACCTGGATCACGGCGCGGGCAAGCCCGAGGTGATCCGGGCTCTGCGCTGGGGCTGCACCGGCGTGATGCTGGACAATTCTTCCCTCCCGCTGGAAGAGAATATCGCCGCCACCCGGGAGGCCGTGGAGCTCTGTGCTGCGTCCGGCGTCCCTATGGAGGGCGAGCTGGGCCATATCGGCGCGGCCAAGGATGGCGTTTCTGCGGAGCACACCAAGACCGACGAAGCGGTCCGCTTCGTAAAGGAGACCGGCGTAGCGGCTCTGGCGATCCTGGTGGGCACCGCCCACGGCCGGTACAAACAGGCCCCAGTCCTGAATATCGGCCGCATCCGGGAGATTGCGGAAGCCACCGGCGCCCCTCTGGTGCTTCACGGCGGCTCCGGCGTCCCCGATGAACAAATTCAGGCGGCGGTGGAGGCTGGCATCAAGAAAATCAACTTTGGCACCGATTTGTGCTACTCCTTCCTGGATGAGGTTTTCGCCACCTCCCGGGATCTGGTCGCCATCGACCTGTTCATGCGCGGCCCCGTGGACGCGGTCAAAGCCTTCGCGCTGGAGAAGATTCGTCTCCTTCACGCGGATGCGGTGCTGTAAGGAGGAAGATTATGGCCAGAATCGTGGGAATTGGCGCGGCGGTCTGTGACACCCTGTTGGTCACGGACGGCTTTCCGCCGGAGGATACCAAAAGGAGGGCGGAAAGCACCGCCCAGAGCGGAGGCGGTCCCTGCGCCACCGGCCTGGTGGCCGCTGCCAAACTGGGGGAATCAGCCGCCTTTCTCGGCAACCTGACCGACGACCCAGGGGGAGCCTTTCTGCTGGCGGATTTCGGTCGTTACGGGGTAGATGCCTCTCTGGCCCGGATCCGGCCGGGGTATCGTTCCTTTACCTCCTATATCATCCTCAACAAGCAGGCCGCCACCCGCACCTGCATCTTCGACCGGGGAACCCTCCCCGGCACCGTTCTGGATGAAGCGCAGAAGCGGGCGATCCGGGACGCGGAGATTCTGATGGTGGACGGAAACGACCTGGCCTGCGCTGTGGAAGCGGCAAAAATCGCCCGGGAAAGCGGGACTAGAGTCCTTTACGATGCGGGCGGCCTTTATGAAGGGATCGAGGCGCTGCTGCCCTATGCGGATTATCTGATTCCGTCGGAGGAGTTTGCTCTGGGTCTCACCCGCTGCGCCTCTGCGGAGGAGGCTGCCCGGGAGCTTTACCGGCGGTATTCCCCGGACGCGGTGGTCATTACCCAGGGCAAGCGGGGCGGCATCTGCTTCGACGGAACCGCGCTGCGGTCCTACCCAATTTATCCGGCGGAGGTGGTGGATTCCAACGGCGCGGGGGATGTTTTCCACGGCGCTTTTGCCGCCGCTCTTTGCAAGGGGTACGATCTTATCACCTGCTGTCACTTTTCCAGCGCGGTGTCGGGACTGAAGTGCGCCAAACTGGGAGCCCGGGACGGTGCGCCCGGCTTTGAGGCGGTTACCGCCTATCTTGCGGAGAATGCGGATTTGTGGGAATCCCGCTGATTCGATCAGAAATTTTTAGGAAAGGATGACCTAATATGCTGAAAAAAACCTGGAACCGAAAGTTTGGCACGCAGGAGATCATCACCAAGGACAACAGCTGTCTGGAAATGCTGGAAGTCGATATGGTCAAGCTCCACGCCGGGGAGAGCGTTTCCTATGAGGAGAAGGGCAAAGAGTACGCCTTGATTCTGCTGGGCGGAAACTGCACCGTCAAGGGCGCGGATTTCTCCTATGAGAGCGTCGGTAAGCGAAAAAATCCCTTTGACGGCCCTGCCACAGCCGTTTATATTCCTCAGGGAAAGCCCTACGCCATCACGGCGGATACCGATGTCACCATTGCCGTCTGCAAGTCTCCTTCGGAGCTGGACTGCGCTCCCGCGCTGGTCAGGCCGGAGGATGTGGTGGTGAAGCATCTGGGTAAGCCGGGCTGGGAGCGGGAAGCTCATTTTATTGTGGACGAGCGCGTCACTGCCAAGCATCTTTATATCGGCGAGGCGTTTGTGGCTGGCGGCAGCTGGGCCAGCTATCCGCCCCACAAGCATGACGAGGATAATATGCCTCTGGAGGGGATCCTGGAAGAGATTTACTACTACGAGTTTGACAAGGATTCTGGTTTCGGCATTCAGCGGGTCTATTCCAAGCAGGGAGATCTGGACGAGACCTACACCGTCAAAAATGGCGATTTCGTGGAAATCCCCCGGGGATATCATCCCTTCTGCTGCGCGCCGGGCTATCAGAACTACTATCTTTGGATTATGGCCGGTGAGAACCGGGGCTTCTTCATGACTACGGAAGAGGGCCATAAGTGGCTCAACCAGATCTGAGCGCCGGGTTACGGCGCAAAATGCCGGGACGGCGCCTGAAGCGGCCTTCCCGGCATTTGCCGATACACGGGCTAAAGGGGTTCCGTATTACATACGGAAAAATAAGTTTTTGACGGTGCAAGACATGGGGGCCTTGCCAGGCGCACGGGATTTGTTAATGTGTCGAAGTACTGCGCGCCCTGTGCGGGTAAGAACGTGTTAGAATTTCGATGATTCTTCCCCGCACCCTATCTTTTTCCGCGTGGACGACGGCATTGCTTCGCAAAGCCGTCAAATAGGGGAGAAAAAGACGCCTAAGGGGGCCAGCCCCCTCAGGGCTCCCCTGAAGCCGCGCCCGGGATTTTTACGTTCCGTTCCGCGATTCCCCGCGGAAACCGGCGGCCGACGCCTGGAAGCGATTCCACCAAAGGCCATCTGCTTCCGCTTTCGGCGCGGCCGGACTGGCAGGGTGGATTTTGGAGAGATGCGGCGGCCTTGCATGGGGTGGTACACCGCTTGTCCTGGCTTTCTTTTTGCAGCCTGCATGACCGGCGTTTTGTTAGGCAGGGGGTTTTTGGTTTCCTGGTCAGGGCTGGAGAAAGATGTCCTAGCGGGGCAGTTCCTGCGTAAAAAGACCGTCGCGGCTACAGCCGAAATAAAGCTTTCCGGAGCGGGCCTTGGGCAGCCGTACCGCGCCGTCCTGCTCCGGATATAGCCGGAGCATGAGGACCCGTTCCATTTCCACCCAGGCGGCAAAAGTCAGGTAGTGCTTTTTGTCATCGGATGCCCACTGCTCAGATACCATTCGCCGTCGATGATTTTCGTCTGAAGGCGGTGGGCGCTGTCCGCGGGCTGAGGCTTTAAGGCGGTGAGCTTCCTGCCGCAGCAGGAGATCTCCGCCTCCCCAGTGGACGTCAGCAGGTTTCCGCACAGCGGGCAGCGGTAAAATCGTGTACGCTTCATGTTTCCTCCATCCGGTTCATTGGGGGAGAGCGTCCCCTCTAAAATTCGTTCCGCCGGGACTCCCAGCATGTGGGAGAGCTCGGGAAGCAGAGCGGTATCCGGCAGCCCCAGACCTCTTTCCCATTTTGATATGGTCCGATCGCTGAGATGCAGCGCGGCGGCCAGCTGATTCTGGGTCAGACCTTTTTCCAGTCGGATGCGGCGGATCAGGTCTCCGGTTTGTCCTTCCTTCATGGAATCACCTCCTCTCTATCGTAACAGGTTTTTCAGGAGGATGCAACCAACGCTCCGTAGAGCGCAGAAGTTAAATTTTTCCGCTTTATGAAAGCCCCATCCATGTGCAGCGGTGAATCGCGGAGAATAGCCCTGCTATCTTTCAGCAGAACCTTTCCATTTCTCAAGAATTTACAAGTATTTTCAATCATTTTCAAAGGAGAATTTGTCATGAAATATTTACTAGGTGTCGATTTCGGAGGCGGCGCCTCCAAAGCAACTCTTTTGGAGGAGACTGGCCGGGCAGCTGCCTCCGCTTCCAGCGAATATCCCACCAGCTATCCCCGGCCGGGCTGGGCGGAGCAGGATCCCGAGGACTGGTACCGCGCTATTCGGGCCAATATTGCGGCCGTACTGGAAAAAAGCGGAGCGTCTCAGGAGGATATTGCCGCCGTCTGTCTGGATGCGCCTACCCACACTGCCGTACTCTGCGGTGAGGCCGGAGAGGTGCTGCGCCCGGCCATCTACTGGACGGACAGCCGCAGCATCGGGGAGGCCGCAGCCCTACGGGAGCAGGCGGATGGGCTGATTTTGGAACAGTCCTTTCACCGGATTGACACCATCTGGACCCTGCCTCAGCTGGCCTGGGTCAAGGCAAACGAGCCGGAGGTCTGGGAAAAGGTGCGCCGGATTTTCTTTGCCAAGGATTATCTGCGCTGGCGGCTTACCGGTGAGTTTGCCACCGATTTGATTGAGGCTCAGGGGAGCATGCTCTTTGACTGCCGGAAAAATGTCTGGTCCCCGGAGCTGTGCGGCCTTATTGGGCTGGATGTGGGGCTTCTGCCGCCGCTGCTGCGGCCGTCGGACTTTGCGGGAAAGGTGACGGTCCGGGCAGCGGAGGAGCTGGGACTCCGGGCCGGAACGCCGGTGGTCTGCGGCACTACGGATACTGCGATGGAGATCCTGGCCTCCGGTTCCATCCGGGAGGGGCAGATGACGGTGAAGCTGGCCACGGCTGGCCGGATCTGCGTGATTACCAGCCGGGCGTGGCCCAGCCGTCATCTGGTCAACTACTCCCATGTCAAGGAGGGTCTGTGGTACCCCGGTACGGCCACCAAATCTGCGGCGGCGTCCTACCGCTGGTACCGGGACACCTTCGGGGAGGATTACCGTGCGCTGGATGAAGGCGCGGCTGCGGTCCCTCCCGGGGCGGAGGGATTGTTTTTCCACCCCTATCTCAGCGGGGAGCTGACACCCTACGCCGACCCGCTGCTCCGGGGGAGCTTTGTGGGCATCCGGGCGGGGCACACCAGAGCTCATTTCAGCCGGGCGGTGCTGGAAGGGGTGGCCTACTCCCTGCTGGCCTGCAAAAAGGAGCTGGAAGGCCTGGGCATCGTTCATGAGCCGGAGGCCCGGATCATCGGGGGCGGGGCCAAGAGTCCGCTGTGGCGGCAGATTGTCGCGGATATGCTGGGGCTCCCGCTGCTGGAGGTGGAGAACAGCGATTCCTCCCTGGGCGCGGCGATGCTGGCGGGGGTCGCCTGCGGCGTATTTGCGGATTTCGACGCGGCGGCGGAGAAATGCACCCGCATCCGTTCCCGGACGGAGCCGGATGGGGCGGCCCATGGGTTTTATCAGGAGCAGGCGGCGGTTTATGAGAAGATTCATGACGCGCTGGAAGCGGTTTACCATCTGTGACGGGAGGATGCTATGAAAATTGCCGTCTGTGTGAAGGTTACGGCGGGGGAACTGAGTCCCTTTGACTGCAGCGCGCTGGAGGAGGCGCTGCGGGTACCCAACGCCCAGGTCACGGTGTTGAGTATGGGTCCGAGGAATACCCGCCCGGTGCTGGAAGAATTGATCCAGCGGGGGGCGCCCCGGGTGGTGCTGCTGTCGGATCCGGCGTTTGCGGGGGCGGATACTTTGGCTACCGGATACACCCTGGTACTGGCGCTGAAGAAGCTGGAGCCGGATCTGGTGCTTTGCGGCCGGCAGTCTATGGACGGGGATACCGCCCAGACCGGACCGGGAATCGCGGCGGCTTTAGGGTGGGACTGCCTGCCCTATGTGCTGAAAATGGAAGTCTCGGATGGGGAGATCCGCGCCCAGACCCGGCTGGGGGAACGGCGGGCGGCGCTTCCGGCGGTGGCGACACTGGAGCGGACCCGGGTGCTCAGGTTCCCGACAATCCGGCGGAAACAGGGCGTTTTCGAGATATGGGACGCTGCGGCCATTGGGGCGGATCCGGCCCGATGCGGCCTCAATGGATCCCCGACCCGCGTGCTCCGAAGCTGGGAGAGCGCCCGGGGGCGGCGAAAGTGCCGGATGATCCGGCCCGGGGAACTGCCGGCGCTTTTGCAGGAGCAGCTGGAACGGGATTTTTCCCCGGCAAAGCCGACCATTCCGGAAAAGCGGTTGTCAGAGGTCTGGGTAGTAGGCGATGAGCTCCGGGAGGCGGGCGAGGCCATCGCGGAAAGGGTCGCAGTCCTGCCCCGGGAGGAGCCGGAGAAGCTGGTCCGGCGGATTGCATGGGGGAAACCAGGCGCAGTGCTCTGGCCGTCGGATTGGTGGGGGCGGAGCGCCGCGCCCAAGGCGGCGGTACTGCTGCAGACCGGACTCTGCGCCGACTGTACGGCCCTGGAGACCGATGGGGAGGAGCTCTATTTTTACCGTCCGGCCTTTGGGGGCGGAATGATGGCCAAAATCCGCTGCCGAACCCTGCCGCGTATGGGAACGGTCCGTCTGTCCGGCCAGTCGGGGGATCGTCTGCTTTTTGCCATGGGAATGGGCGTCCGGGGGCAGGAGAAGGCCTTCCGGACGGCAGCCGGGCTATGGGGGGCCGGGCTTGCCGCCTCCCGGCCTGCGGTGGACGCGGGGCTTGCCCCCTATGAGGAGCAGGTGGGATTGACCGGGCGGATGGTGCGGCCAAAGGTGTATCTTGCCGTGGGGATTTCCGGCGCAGTGCAGCATACCTGCGCCATAGAAGGAGCGGGCTGTGTCATTGCGGTGAACCCGGATCCGGGGGCGAGAATTTTTGAATATGCGGATTTTGGCGTAACCTGTACGGCCGAGACGGCAGTGGAAATCCTGGCCGGAAGCTGCGGTGAAAAGCGCTAAGAATGTGGAAAAATCTTTGACGGTAATGCCGGATTGACAAGGAAACCGGACTGTGCTATTGTGGAGAAAAGGGGATGCTCCCTGCGGATACTTAGGTGTGCGGCGGGGGAGCATCCCCTTGCTTGGTTACGACCGGATTTTTTGCCAGAAAGCCGACGGTATGAATTTTTTCCGACAGCTGCATAACGCCTGGGACCGCGTGGCTCAGAGCGCCCATTTTTATGGGGATGGGGAAGGGCCCCGCTCCCGCCGCAGCATCATCTGCAGCGGACTTGCGTATAACATTGTTTTCAACATTCTGAACGGCTCCTATTTAGCGGGCTTCTGTCTGACCATCGGAGCCAGCGCCAACCAGGTCAACGCCATCGTTATTGTGCTGTCGGTGTGCAATCTGGTCCAGATTATCTCTCCGCTGTTCATGGCGAGACTGAGGCGGAGGAAGCCGCTGCTGATTGCGCTGCGGGGGACAGCTCATGCGGTCAATATTCTGGTGATCCCGGCGCTGGCGCTGGCGGGCATACCCGGAAACGTCCTGCTGCCGCTGGTGACGGTGCTGCTGGGAATGGCCCAGTGTCTGCTTGCTTTCGTCAGCCCGGGACTCCAGGTCTGGCACATCGGGTGCATCCCACCGGAAAAGCAGCTGGGGCATTTCAGCTTTTTTACGGTGATGAACTGCATTACCGTATACGTAGGGCTGTTTCTGTGGGGGTTGGTGACGGATGGACTCAGCGGCTGGCTGGGAAAGGGGATAGCTCTGCCGCTGGTGCGAATGTCTATGCTGCTGCTGGCGGCGATAGACATCTTCTTCCTGACCCGTATTCACGAATATCCGCCGGAGGAGAGCAGGCGTCAGAGTGTTTGGAAGTTTTTCGCTCAGATGGGGCGATGCATTCGGGAGAGTCCGGCTTACTGCAAGATTATCGGGGTGGCATCGGCGTGGAATCTGGTGGCCAATATCCCGAGCCAGTATTATAATACCTATCTATTGGAGGATTTGGGGCTGAGTTATACCTTCCTCAACAGTGTGACGCTTTTCAACGTGGTGGTGGTACTGGCGCTGACGCCGGTGTGGAAACGGTTTGTTCAGTGGAAGGGCGTGCAGGGATGCCTGTTTTGGTCGGTACTGCTGTTCGCACCCCATGCGGTGGGATATGCTTTTACCACGGCGGAAACGGTGTTTTTGTATCCCATTTCGGTGATTTATAACCTGATTTTTGCAGCAGGCATCAATCTCGGATTTTCGCTGGTGCCGTATTTGAACCTGCCGGAGAAAAATCGGACGATTTACATGGCGGTTTACAACACCAGCTGTGCACTGTCGGCGCTGCTGGGAGTGCTGTTTGGCCGGTTGGTTTTCACGCTGCTGGCGGCGGCGGGGACGGTGCGGTTTTTCGGCGCGGAGGTAACTCCGGCGCAGATTCTGG
Organism: uncultured Nitrososphaerota archaeon; assembly: GCA_934869045.1. Taxonomy (GTDB): domain Bacteria; phylum Bacillota; class Clostridia; order Oscillospirales; family Ruminococcaceae; genus Merdivicinus. The sequence continues at coordinate 30,581 of CAKXAF010000003.1, forward strand.
TGGCAGTGTTTGCCTTTGCGCTGGGAGGAGCGGCATTTTTGTTCCGGCACTTGCTCAAGGATTGCGGGGCATAGAGCTTTGGTGCAAGCCTTTTTAAAAGGCTTGCAGGGGACTTGGGAGACAGGATTCCCAAGCCTCTCTTCGCAGAGAGCAGAATCCCAATTCTGCCGCGCCCGGCACGGCCCAAACGCCGCAGGCCCTTCGCGGATGACCCCGCGGCGGCAATTTTTTAAAAATTGCCCCAAAAAGACTTCCTGACATTTTCCAAAATAAAAGACCGCGCCAGCGGGAAGAAACGTGTGAACGCTTCGGCTCGCTGGCGCGGTTTTGCGGTGGTGCATAGTTCTGGGAAATTCGTTCGGCGGCATTCCTTTGAAATGCCGCCGGCGGGACATCGCCGGGGCGTCTGCGGACGCCCTTGCCTACGGCATTTAGGCCGCTCGGCGGCGGGGCTGGATTCCGCTCTCTGCAGAGAGCGGCTTAGGGGCGCCGCCCCTAAGTACTCCGCAAGCCTTTTTAAAAAGGCTTGACCCAAAACTTACCGATACAGGGGGCCGTAAGCCGCACAGGCGCGGTAATCGGCGGCTTCTTTATCCTTGGTGCCAAAGGCGTTCCAGCTATGCGGGCGGTAGATGTCCGCGTCATCCACATTGTGGAGGGAGACGGGAATCCGCAGCATGGAAGCCAGGGTGATGAGATCCTTGCCGATATGGCCGTAACAGAACGCGCCGTGGTTCGCGCCCCAATTGGCCATTACGTCGTAGACGGTCTCAAAACCCTTCGCACCCAGGCGGGGAGCAAACCAGGTGGTAGGCCAGGTCTTGTCCGTACGGTCATCTAGGGTTTTGTGGACATCGTCGTCGAGGGTGACGGTATAGCCCTCCGCCAGCTGGAGAACCGGGCCGATCCCGTCTACCAGGTTGACGCGGATCATCGTTACAGGCATCTCGCTCTGCGTCTTAAAATGGGAGGAATATCCACCCCCGCGGAAGTATTCGAAGTTGGCGTTGGGCCAATCGGTGGCGCCCATAATGGCCTTCATATCGGATTCTTCCATATCCCACCACTGTTTCATGCAGCCGTTGCCGTCCTTATCCCTGGCCATGCCGCAGCCATCCAGAGCCGCTGCGCCGGAGTTGATGAGGTGAATGAAGCCGTTGGCGGCTTTCCCGGTGGGGCGCTTACCGGTGACA
>CAKXAF010000004.1:0-3089 GCA_934869045.1 uncultured Nitrososphaerota archaeon
CCTCCCTGGAGGATCTGAAGAACCGCGGCGAGTTCATTCTCGGCCTGGATGACAGCTTCCCGCCCATGGGCTTCCGGGATGAAGAGAACGAGATCGTCGGTGTGGACATCGATCTGGCTGCCGAGGTCTGCAAGCGCCTTGGCGTGGAGCTGAAGGTCCAGGCCATCGACTGGGATTCCAAGGAACTGGAGCTGACCTCCGGCAAAATCGACTGCATCTGGAACGGCATGACTGTCACGGATGACCGCATCGCCGCCATGTTCCTCTCCAAGCCCTACCTGGACAACCGCCAGGTTGTCATCGTGGAAGAGGGCAGCAAAATCTCCCAGGTTTCTGATCTCGCCGGCAAGACCGTGGGCCTGCAGAAGGGCTCCTCCGCCCGGGAGGCCTTTGACGCCAACGCCATCGCCTCCGAGGTGAAGGATGTCGTTGAGTACGAGGATAACGTAGAGGCCTTCCTCGACCTCCAGGCCGGGCGGATCGATGCTCTGCTGGTAGACGAAGTCGCCGGGAATTACATCATCGCCACTTACGGCAAAGACAAATAAGATCGCTTGCCGCTGACGATCCGGCAGGGGCCTTTTGCGGGCCCCTGCCTTTTGGTTGCGGACACCGTGCGGAGGAATTTTATGGAAGCGTTGCAAAATTTCTGGGACAGCCTGACCAGCCAGTTAGCCTACCTTGGCAGCCTGGGCGTCAACATGCTGCCCGGCGTGCAGTACACCATCGGGCTGTTTGCGATCACTGTGCTGCTGTCCATCCCCCTGGGACTGGGACTGGCGCTGCTGCGGAACAGCCGTGTCCGGGCGCTGAAGGGCCTTACCGGGTTCTACGTCTGGATCATGCGGGGGACCCCCCTGCTTTTGCAGCTGTTCTTTTTCTATTTCGGGCTGACCTTCATCCCCGTCATCGGCCCCTACCTGGCCATGGGACGGTTCCAGGCCGCCTGCGTCACCTTTGTGCTCAACTACGCCGCCTATTTCTGCGAAATCTTCCGCGGCGGCATCCTTTCGGTGGAAAAAGGCCAGTATGAAGCCGCTCAGGTCCTGGGCTTCAGCAAATGGCAGACCAACCTGAAGATCGTCTTTCCCCAGATGCTTAAGGTCAGCCTGCCCGCAGTCAGCAACGAATGCATCACCCTGGTCAAGGACACCGCCCTTATCACAGCGATCGGCGTCACCGAAATCCTTTACTTCGCCAAGTCCGCCGTCAACCGGGACGTGGATGTCTCCGCTTATGCCATCGCTGCCATTATCTACCTGATTATGACCTACGGCCTGACCAAACTCTTCAACTGGCTGGAAAAGAAATTCAATTATTAAGGAGGGAATCGCTATGAGCATGATATCCGTCCGCGATCTGCGCAAATCCTTCGGCAGCGATCCCGTTCTGGACGGGATCACCTTTTCCGTGGAAAAGGGGGAGACCGTGGCTGTAATCGGTCCCTCCGGCGCCGGAAAAAGCACCATGCTCCGCTGCCTCATCGACCTGGAGTCCGCTGACGGCGGCGACATCCGCATCGAAGGCCAACCCCTGCTGGAAAACGGCCGCTATCCCGACGAGAAGACCCGGCGGCAGATCTGCGGCAAAATGGGGATGGTCTTTCAGAGCTTCAACCTCTTCCCCCACCTGAATGTGCTGCGAAACCTGGCCATGCCGCCGGTCAATGCTAAAAAGTGCACCCGCGCCGAAGCTGAACAAAAAGCCCGGCTTCTCTTAAAAAAAGTCGGTCTGGAAGACAAGGAAAACGCCCGCCCCTCCGAGCTTTCCGGCGGCCAGAAGCAGCGGGTGGCCATCGCTCGGGCGCTGATGATGGAACCGGATATGCTTCTCTTCGACGAACCCACCTCCGCCCTGGACCCTCAGCTCACCGGTGAAGTGCTGGCGGTTATCCGGGAGTTGGCACAGGAGCACATGACGATGATCGTTGTCACCCACGAAATGGGGTTTGCCCGGGAAGCCGCCGATAAGGTCCTCTTCATGGGAGACCACGTCATCATTGAGGAAGGCGCGCCGGAGGAAATCTTCGTGCATCCCAAAGACCCCCGCATCACGGAATTCGTGTCCAAAATCCTCTAAAAAGGTCAAGGCCGCCTGATTTTGCAATCAGGCGGCCAGTTTTTTATAAACAACGTTGCAAACCCGCTTTGCACACTTACATTTTCCCGAAAAGATCCCGGAAAATCTCATCCCGCTCCACATAATAAACATACCGGATCAAGTGCCGCCGGATATCCGTGCTGTAAGTTTCCTGATCGGTGAGAATCGGGCTCGGTACCAGCCCCGACGGACACCAGTCCGCATGGACCAGCCAGGCAATGGTGGAAATGTCCCAGATAACCCGGCTCATGTTGTGCTCCTCCGCCATGATATCCCGGGTGATCTCCAGCAGATACCGCCCGCATGGGCCCTTTCCGCTTAATTCCCGCTCCAGCTCCGGCAGGCTGGTGGACAGGTGGCTTACCACCCCCGCACAGGGAAGCTGGATCAGCGGAACGCCGCTGTCAAACAGGATCCGGGAGGACAGCAGATCCTGGGAAAGGTTGAATTCTCGGGCGCTGGGCATATGAACCGCGCTTCCGCCCAGCCAGACAACAACGATCCGTTCCAAAATCCGCGGCTCCATCAGAATCGCGGAGGCTACGTTAGTAGGCGCACCGATAGCGGCGACATAAAGAGGCTCCTCCGACGACATGGCCCGCTGGATCAAATCCCTGGCCGCCGGGGAATCCACCGGCTGATCCAAAGACTCCAGCCACCGGTCGGAGCCCCGGAATACGGGCCGTTCCTTCCCAAGCAGCTCAAGAATCCTGCAGATCTCCTGATAGCTCCGCTCCATGCCATCGGCAGGCCCGCTGGAGCGGCTGTTATGAAAAGGCGCTGCATACACTGCCTCCAGCCGCACCTCCGGCGAACAGAGCGCGTAGACCAGTGCATAGGGGTCGTCGATCTCATTGTAGGCGTCCGTGTCCAGGACCATACGGCAGCCGGGCTTGGGCGGCTGCAGGCGGGAAACGAGCCGCTCCTGCGAAAGCTTTGGAAATTCCATTGTTGTCATCCTTTCCTATCCTGTCTGAATTTTCTATTTC
>CAKXAF010000004.1:3099-23670 GCA_934869045.1 uncultured Nitrososphaerota archaeon
ACCAAGCAGTTCCTCCAGGTCCTCCAGCGTCCGGAGGGATCCGCAGGCTCCGCGGAACTTGGCCGCACCCGGAATCCCCTTGATGTAATAGGCCGCGATTTTCCGGCTTTCCCGCATCCCAATGTATTCGCCCTTGTATTCCACTGTCAGACGGACATGCCGCCGCATGACCTCCAGCTTTTCCTCCAGGGTGGGCGGAGGAGGGATGTTCCCGGTTTCCAGAAACCCACGAATCTCCCGAAAAAGGAATGGATTCCCATAGGTTCCGCGGCCCGCCATCACCAGGTCGCAGCCGGTCTCCTCATACATCCGCGCTGCGTCCTCTGCTGTCAGAATGTCTCCGTTGCCGATCACTGGCACAGAGACCGCCTGTTTCACCTCCCGGATGCAGCTCCAATCGGCGGAGGGCCGGTACATCTGGCTCCGGGTCCGCCCATGGACGGTGATTGCCGCAGCCCCGGCCTTTTCCATCAGCTGGGCGAAAGAAACCGCATTGACGGTTTCCTCCGTCCACCCCCGGCGCATCTTGACCGTCACCGGCACGGTGCTCACCTCCGCAACGGCGCGGACGATCTCATAGGCCAGCTCCGGCGTTTTCATCAAGGCGGATCCCGCCCCGGTCCCCACCACTTTTGGCACCGGACAGCCCATATTGATGTCCAGAATATCCGGTTGATAGCGCAGAGCGATCTCCGCCGCCCGGGCCATGGTTTCCGGTTCGCTGCCAAAAAGCTGGACAGCGGCGGGGCGCTCCTTCTCTGACAGGCGAAGCAGCTCCTCCGTCTTGCGGTCGGAGTAGGTCAGCGCCTTGGCGGACGCCAGCTCCCCCACCACGTAGGCCGCACCGAATTCCTTACAGATTTCCCGGTAAGCCCGGTCTGCCACCGACGCCATAGGCGCCAGGGCGGCTGTTTTGGGGATCGTCACCGTCCCGATTTGCATCGTCTCCAAAAACGTACTTCCTCCCGGCAGAATTCCCGTTGAACAACGGGAAAAGCTATGGTATAATTAGAAATATCCATAAGGCCTTCCTTCATCAGTTCGAAAGCCCCTGAACGGCTTGCCCACATATACGGTTTTCTGAAAATTGCGCAAAATTCTTTCTGAAAACAAAATTCCCCGCGCCATTTTGGCCGTTCAGGTCTATTATACCGGCATCTTCCCGCGCCGTCAAGCGCCGGAGTGAAAGACGCGGCAGATGGAGGAACTATCACATGAGCCTAAGAGCAGAAAGCGTTCGAAAGAGCAGCCTGTACAGCAATTTCACCGTCATCCCCAAAATATGGGCCGGCAATCCCGAAAACCGGCAGATTAAATAAAGAAGAAAAGGACCTGTGCCATGAAAATTCTCGCCATTGATTTTAATTCTTTGATGAACCGCTCTTTTTATGCAATCCGCCATCTCTCCAACCGGGAGGGCTTTGAAACCAACGCCCTTTTCGGCTTCACCAAAACCTACCTGAAGCTGCTGGCCGCCCATTCCCCCGATGTGGTGGTAGCGGCCTATGACCTCCATGCCCCTACCTTCCGGCACAGTCTCTATGACGCCTATAAGGGCAACCGCTCCCCCATGCCGGAGGAGCTGCGGCCTCAAATGCCCGTGGGACGGGAATTTGTGGACCTGGCAGGCGGCGCCGTCCTGGGGATCGAGGGCTATGAGGCCGATGACATCCTGGGCACTATCGCCGAATACGCCGACACTCATCCCGGAACCAGCTGTGTCATCGCCACCGGCGACCGGGACTCCCTTCAGCTGGTCTCTGAATCCGTCACCGTCAGTCTGGCCACCAACAAAGGCGATATCCTCTACACCCCCGAAACCGTCCGGGAACAGTATGGCCTGGCTCCCCGGCAGCTCATCGAGGTCAAGTCCCTGATGGGGGACAGCTCCGACAACATCCCCGGCGTCAAAGGCATCGGGGAAAAGACCGCCCTGGCCCTGATCGCCGAGAATCACGATTTGCAGAATATCCTGGATCACCTGGATGAAATCTCCGCCACCCCCCGGATCAAAAAGCTCATCGCCGAGCACCGGGAGGACGCTCTCCTCAGCCGTAAGCTGGGTGAGATCGACCGCCGCGTCCCCATGGACTTCAATCCGGAGTCCCTCTCCCGCAAGCAGCGGCAGGACCCGGAACTGGAGGCCCTGCTCCGAAAATACGAGCTGACCTCTGTCCTGCAATCCTTCGGCTTTTCCAAGGAGGAACCGCTCCCCCCGGTCTCCCGGACGGCCTCCGCCGCCGTCCTCGCGGAGGATCCCGCCCCGGACGAGCTGTTCCACGCCATCCGGGAATACGGAAAGGCCGTCTTCCTCCTGGAGGCCGGCGAGAACGGCCTGAAACGCCTGCTCCTCCGCACCGGGTCCTCAAGCGCCGCCGTCTGCACCCGGAATCTGGAGGAGCTCCTCGCCGGCCTGCTGGCCCTGGAACTGCCTAAGATCACCTTTGACGCCAAGCCGGTCTATCACGCCGCCCTGGACCGCGGCCTGGAAGCCGGAATCCTGGAGGACGTCAAGCTCCAGGCCTATCTGCTAAGCAATTCGGACAAGTCCTATTCCATCGCGGACCTGATCGCTACCTATCTCCCCGCACCGCCGGATTTTCCTCCGGAGGTTCAGGAAGCCGCCGCAGTTTCCGAACTTTTCGAGACTATGGACGCCATTTTGAAGGAGCGGGATATGGGCTTCCTCTACCAGGAGATCGAACGCCCGCTCTGCCCGGTGCTGGCCTCCATGGAGCACGACGGCTTTCTCATCGACGAGCGGGGCGTCACTGAATTCGGCGGCCTTCTCAGCGCCCGCATCGAGGAAATCAAAATCGAGCTGGTGGAACTGGCTGGAAAGCCCTTCAATCCCAACTCCCCCGCCCACCTCTCGGAAATCCTGTTCAACAAGCTGGGCCTGCCCACGGGAAAAAAGACGAAAACCGGCTATTCCACCGATGTGGACGTGCTGGAAAAGCTCATTCCCTATCACCCCATCGTCGGGAAAATTCTCGAGTACCGCAAGCTCTCCAAGCTCTATAACACCTACGTCATCGGCCTGAAAAAGTGCATCCGACCCGACGGACGGATCCATTCTACCTTCAACCAGACGGAGACCCGCACCGGCCGCATCAGCTCCTCCGATCCCAACGTCCAGAATATCCCTGTCCGTACCGAACTGGGCGCGGAAATGCGGAAATTTTTCGTGGCCCGGGAGGGCTGCACTCTGGTGGACGCCGACTATTCTCAGATTGAGCTGCGGGTGCTGGCCGCGATCTCCGGCGACAGACACATGATTGAAGGCTTCGAGAAAGGAGCGGATATTCACCGCATGACCGCCTCCCAGGTCTTCCATATCCCCTTTGAGGAGGTTCCGCCGGAGCTGCGCAGCCGCTCCAAGGCCATCAACTTCGGCATCGTCTACGGTATTTCGGCCTTTTCTCTTGCGCAGGATATCCACGTCACCGTCAAGGAGGCCCAACAGTATATCAACGACTACCTCGCCACCTATTCCGGCGTGGACGCCTATATGAAATCCACCGTGGAAAAAGCGCGGCAGGATGGGTATGTGGAAACCATTTTCCACCGTCCCCGGGCCCTGCCCGATATTCTCTCGAAAAAGCCGGCGCTCCGGGGCTTCTCCGAGCGGGTCGCTATGAACATGCCCATCCAGGGCACCGCCGCCGACATCATCAAACTGGCTATGATCCGGGTCTTCCAGCGGCTGAAGGCGGAGGGGCTCCGTTCCCGGCTGATTCTCCAGGTTCACGACGAGCTGATCGTCGAAGCGCCGGAGGAAGAAGCCGATCAGGTTATGGAAATCGTCCGCTGCGAAATGGAGCACGCCGCAGATCTCGCCGTTAAAATGCAGGCAGACGTCCACAAGGGCAAAACCTGGTATGACGCGAAAGGATGACGCCAATGAAGGAACACACCGCGCCGCTGCCTGCTGCCGCCCTCCCCCAGGCGCTGGACCTCTGCCGCCGGGTCTTTCTGGAATTTGAAGCGCCGGATTACGGTCTGGAGGGCACGGATGCCTTTCTCCGGGTTCTGGATCCCGCCCAGATGGAGCGCATGGCCGCCTCCGGGCTTCTCGCCTTCTTCGGCCACTGGTCGGCAGGCGTCCTCACCGGCACGGGGGCGGTCCGGGACCGCTGCCATATCAGTCTGCTCTTTGTGGAGGGCCGCTTCCACCGCCGGGGCATCGGCTCGGCTCTCCTGGAAGCCATGACGGATTTCTGCCGCCGGGGGGGAACCCGGGAGATCACGGTCAACGCCTCCCCTTTTGCCGCAGGTTTTTACCAAAACCGCGGATTCCGTCCCCTTGACGGAGAACAGCGCGCCGACGGCATCCGATCCATCCCGATGGCGCGCGGGTTGAAATGGGGGACCCCCGTATGATCCGCATCGCCCCCCTGACCGAGGAGGACGTTCCCGCGATCCAGGCGCTGGAAGTCCTCTGTTTCCCAGATCCTTGGAGCAGCAAAAGCCTCCGGGACACCCTGCGGGAGGAGTACGCCCGCTTTTTCGGCGCGTGGGACGCCTCCGGGGTCCTCTGTGGTTACCTGAACGCCACCTGGGTGCTGGACGAGGTCAACGTCAACCGTATCTGCACCCACCCCGCCTTCCGGCGGCAAGGCGTGGCCTCTCGGCTTTTCGCCGCCCTGGACGCCTTCTGCCGTCCCTGCGGAATCACACGCTTTTTCCTGGAAGTCCGGGAGAGCAACCGGGCTGCCCAGTCCCTGTACGCCGGCGTCGGCTTTTCTGAGGTTGGCCGCCGGCCCAATTTCTATGAAAATCCCTCCGAGGGCGCGGTACTGATGCTCCGCGTCCTTCCGGAGCAGGCATAAAGGAGAATCCGTTTTGGAACAGGAAGTCAAAATTCTGGCAATTGAAAGCTCCTGCGATGAAACTGCCGCGGCAGTAGTGGTCAACGGCCGGGAGGTCCGGTCGTCCATCATCGCCTCCCAGGTAGAGGAGCATCGGAAATACGGCGGCGTTGTGCCGGAGATCGCCTCCCGCCGCCACTGTGAAAACATCTGCTGGGTGGTAGATGCCGCCATGAAGGAGGCGGGACTCGATTTTTCCGGGCTGGACGCCATCGCCGTCACCTACGCGCCGGGGCTCATCGGCGCGCTGCTGGTTGGGGTTAACTACGCCAAGGGCCTTTCCATGGCCACCGGCAAGCCCCTGATTCCTACCCACCACATCCGCTCCCATATTGCCGCCAACTACATCGCGCATCCGGAGCTTGAACCGCCCTTCCTCTGCATGGTGGCCTCCGGGGGACACAGCCACATCATCGAGGTCTTGGACTATACCCATTTCCGGGTCATCGGCCGCACCCGGGACGACGCCGCCGGCGAAGCCTTTGACAAAGCTGCCCGGGCCATGGGTTACCCCTACCCTGGCGGCGTGGCCATTGACCGTGCCGCCCAGCGGGGCAATCCCAAAGCCTATCCCCTCCCCCATCCCCGGGTGGACGGAAGCCCCTTTGACTTCAGCTTTTCCGGCCTGAAAACCGCCGTGCTGAACACACTGAACCACGCCGCCCAAAAAGGCGAGGAGATCAACCGCGACGACCTCTGCGCCTCTTTCCAGCAGACGGTCTGCGACCTTATCGCCGGAAAGCTGATGCTGGCCGCCGAAGAAACCGGCCGCCGGAAAATCGTTTTCGCCGGAGGGGTTTCCGCCAACTCCGGCCTTCGGGCGCGCCTGTCCGCCGAGTGCCAAAAACGGGGATACTCGTTCTACGTCCCCCCTCTGGAGCTGTGCGGGGACAATGCGGCCATGGTCGGCGCCCAGGCCTACTACGAGTTCCGCACCGGAAACACCGCCGGCCTGGATCTCAATGCCGCGGCCAGCATGTCCATTGAGTGAGGAGAAAACCGCATGAAACGTTTTGCGTTCATTCTGACCGTATTGGCCTGCCTGCTCGCCCTGACCGGATGCAGTTCCCAGGAATCCGCTCTGGACAGCCTGATGGAAACGCTCACCGAGCGCGGATTCACCGTTTCGGTTACAGAAGACGTCCCCCTGGAAGACGCGGGGCCGAATTTGGGCGCATACCGGATCGACCAGCTGCTTATCGGCGAAGAGCACGCCACTGTCTTTTTCTTCCGCAGCGGGGAAGAGCTGGTCAAAGGTATGGCCGCCTGGCGGGATATCGCCGCGCTGACGGACTTCTCCGCCTTGCCGCACCTCTACCACACGGACTCCCTCCTTCTGCTCTACATTGGAACGGATGAAAGCCTGCTGGCCGCTCTGGAGGAGCTTTGGCAACCGATGTGAGGAGAATGTCATGGAAAAGCGTCTTTTTACCTGTATCGCCGGACTGTTCGCCATTTTCTTGGCTGCAGGGAGCTTTTGGCCGTACCAGCAAGCCTCGTCAGAGTGGAGGTATATCCAATCGGAGCTGCGTTCCGCAGGGTATACTCTGCAAGGACCCATCTCCATACCGGCAGTGCAAGTTCTCGGCCTCCCCACGGAATGGTTCCATTTGAAATACCCGGTCGAAGGAAATCCGGATCTTTTCCTGGAAGCATCTATTTACCGCACGCAAAAAGAAGCGGATGAGTGGGATAATTATTTTGCAACCATGGGAATCATGGCAAATATGTCTATGTATTACCGATGGTACCACACGCCCCACATTCACCTGCTCATTTGGAGTGAGGACGAAAAGGACAGCAACGCCTTGTACAAAGTTCTCTCCAGCTCTATTCCAAGAAAAGGTGAGGAGGAGGAGCCTCATGCCTTCTGAACGAACTGTCACCGCTATTCTGCTGGGAATCGCTGCAGCCGGATTGCTGGCGGTCACCGGCTATAACCTCTGGATCGCCCCGCCCGCCGAGGGTCTGACGGCGGTCCGCCTGGAGGACTCCGCCGCCGGAGCCGCCTCTTTTCCTGACTTGGACCTGCCAGTTGTCCCAGACACGGAGCACCCCTTGGACCTCAACACTGCAACAGCAGAGGAACTGGATCGCCTGCCGGGAATCGGAGAGGTCTTAGCCGGGCGGATTGTTCAATATCGAACGGAAAACGGCCCCTTCCAATCCCCCGAGGAACTGCTGAATGTGGAGGGCATCGGCGAAAAAATTCTCTCCAATATCCGCGGCCGGCTCGAGATTCACTCCAGCCCTTCTGAATGATCCCCTCTGACAGGAAAAAGCCCACCGGCGTTTCAAACACACCGGCAGGCTTTTCCTATCAGAGGGGATTCTCACAGCTGCGGAGCACCAATTCACGGAACGGCTGGGTTTCTGGTAACCGCGCAATTTTTCCAAACAAAAACCCCGCAGTTACGAAAACTGCGGGGATTATGGAGCTGATAACCAGATTCGAACTGGTGACCTCATCCTTACCAAGGATGTGCTCTGCCACCTGAGCCATATCAGCGTCTGCCATCTTATATCAGACAGCTTTTTTATTATAGCGAAAAATCTATGGAATGTCAAGGGATTTGACAAAAAAAGTTGTAAAATTACAGGTTTTTAGATGTTGGGTGGAATATGGATTGCCATTTCTGTGTTTTTGTGGTAAACTAAGAACGATTATAAGCTACGTTCCGTTTGACCGGAGCATAGGAAAAAGGAGAACCGTATGCTGACCATTGAACGCACTTCCGTTATGAATTTTGAAAACGCTATCCGCGGTGCGCGAAACCCCATGAACAGCTGGGCGCGAAGCGACAGCGGCTATGACAGGACGGGAAATTTTGTCTTCGGCCCCAACGATCTGGATTTGGCCAGACGGCTGTGCGCCTCCGGAAGCGACCACCGGAAGTTTATCCGCCAGATTTTTGTCTCGGTGGATATCACGGCGCCTCTTTATTGGTGGAAGGAGTACGACACTTATAAAGTCGGTACCGTCGCCAACTCCACGAGCACCATGCACCGTATCCATTCCAAGCCTTTCGAGCTGGCGGATTTCAGCACCGACCACATGACTCCCGCGACGCTGGAACAAATGGAGCGTCTCATCGCCTATCTGGAATCCGTCCGCCAGACCTTTAACGCTACCAAGGACAAGTCCGCCTGGTACGACCTGATCCAGCTCCTGCCCTCCAGCTACAACCAGATGCGCACTTTCAGCTACGAAAATCTTATCTCCATGTATTATGCGCGCCGGAACCACAAACTGGAGGAGTGGCATACCTTCTGCCGCTGGATCGAGACCCTGCCCTACGCGGGGGACCTCATCCTGGTAAAATCCGAAAAGGAGTGATCTCATGAACGGCAAGCTCATCGTCATTGACGGCCTGGACGGCAGCGGAAAGACCACCCAGAGCCAGCGGGTCGCCGATGCTCTGCGGGCAAAGGGGACGCCTGTCCGGCTGATTTCCTTCCCGGATTACGGGGAGGAGTCCTCTGCTTTGGTGCGGATGTATCTGAACGGGGAGTTTTCAGCCTCTCCCAGCGGGGTTAACGCCTATGCTGCGTCCTCGTTTTACGCGGTGGATCGCTATGCCAGCTTTAAAAAGCATTGGGAGAAGGACTACCTCTCCGGGCATACTATACTGGCGACCCGCTATGTCAGTTCCAACGCCATCCATCAGATGTGCAAGCTGCCAGAAAGCGAGTGGGGCGGTTATCTGCAGTGGCTTTCGGATTTCGAGTACGGCAGGCTGGGCTTGCCCCGCCCGGATCGGATCATCTTCCTCAACATGAGCCGGGTGGTGGCGGACCGGCTCATCCTCAGCCGTTATCACGGCGATGAAGGGAAAAAGGACATCCACGAAAAGGACCGTGCCTACCTGGCTTCCTGCCAGCGTACCGCTGCCTACGCCGCTCAAGCGGAGGGATGGTCAGTGGTGGACTGTGACGACGGTGAAGCGCCGCTTCCCCTGGATGCTATTACAAAAAAAATCCTCTCCCTGCTGGAAAACAGGGCAGAAAATTGAAAAGGACGATACCATGCTGCAATTCACTCCTGTCGCCCTCAGCGACAAGGCTCAAATCAATGATTTTTTTCGGAAAAAGGATTATCCCGGCGACCAGTATTCCTTTGGCAACCTCTATATCTGGCGGAATATTTTTCACGCCGAAATCTGCATCGAGGATGGCTTCCTGTTCGTGAAATCCAGCCAGAACGGCCGTTGTACCTTCATGTGCCCGGTGGGTTCCGGCGACCTGAAGCAGGCTGTGGAAAAGCTGCTGGAGTGGTGCCGTGCCAACGGCTGCCCTCTCCGTATGGAGTGGGTGCCCGCAGAGGACAAGGCGGCCCTGGAGGTCCTTTTCGGCAGCCGTGCCCGGATTTCCACAGACCGGGACCATTACGACTATATCTACAGCCGGGAGAAGCTCTGCACCCTGGCTGGGAAAAAGCTCCATTCCAAGCGCAATTTTATCAACCGTTTTAAGACGCAAAATTGGAGTTACGAGCCGATTTCCCGGGAAAACCTGGACGAGTGCCGGATGATGCAGCGGGAGTGGTGCAAAACCAACGACTGCTGTACCAACCCTGACCAGCGGGACGAATGCTGTGCGGTTCATCAGGCATTCCAGTATTTCGACGAGCTGGGTTTTTCCGGCGGATGCCTCCGGCTGGAGGGGCGGATTGTGGCCTTTACCATCGGAGAGCCCCTCAATTCCAATACGTTCATTGTCCACATCGAAAAGGCATTCGCCGATATTCCAGGGGCTTATCCCATGATTAACCAGCAGTTTGTGGAGCACGTCATGGGGGAGTTTGCCTATGTTAACCGGGAGGATGATGTAGGGGACGAGGGCCTGCGGAAGGCCAAGCTTTCTTATTACCCCGAACGTTTGCTGGAGGACTATATCGTCGAAATCGACTGAGTCAGGAGGGGGCGCGATGCTGGATTTCGCACAGCCGGAGGACCTGGACGCTCTGAAGGCCCTGTGGCTTGCCTGCTTTGGCGGCCCAGCGGAATACCTGGATTTCTATTACAGCCGCCGTTTTGTCCCGGGGGACACGCTGGTCTGGCGGGAGGAGGGCCGTCCCGTTTCGATGATGACCCTGATGCGGGTCCGGCGCGGCGGCGAGGACGGCGTCTATATTTACGCGGTGGCCACCCTGCCGGAATACCGGGGGCGCGGCCTGATGCGGCGGCTGGACGCCTGGTCCCAGGAGATCGCCTGGAAACGGGGCTGTCGTTTCAGTGTGCTGGTTCCCGCTGAGCCGGAGCTTTTTGCCATGTATGAGAAGCTGGGCTACCGGGCTGATTTTCCCATCTGGGTGAAGGAGATCCGGGGCGCGGTCAAAGCGCCCGGGCGGTTTTCCCCCTGTTCTTTTGCGGAATTCCGGGAGCTCCGCCGCCGCTTTCTGTTCCATATCCCCGGCGCGGTCCTGCACCCCGACGGGGAGCTGCGTTATATTTATGACGAGCTTCACACCTTTTCCGGGGAGGTTTTACGGTATGAGGAGCAAGGGAGGCCCTGCTATGTGGCCTTTACCCAAGAGGAGCGGGGGCTGCTCATCCGGGAGACTACCGGCTCCGATCCTGTGAAAACGGCGAAGGAGCTGCTGCTCCGCTATGGCGCGGAAAGGGCGCTGGTACGGTATTCCAGGCCGGTCCGGGGGTTCCGTGAGACGCCCTTCGGCATGGGCCGGCGGCTGGATGGCGGCAGTTTGTCCCGGGGATATATGGCTCTCATGTTGGATTAATGGACTGTAAAGGCGTTTTACTTGTCAGATAAAACAGCTTTTAATAGGAATGGTGGAAAGGAAGAACGCGATGCTGACCTATCGTTATGACACCCAGCTTTTGATTGAAGGACAAAATCTTTCGGACGACGCGATTTATGACGGGATTCTGGAGCATGCCGAGGGTGACTGTCTGCTTGTGGTAGGCGACGAGGATCTGGTTAAGATCCACTTCCACACAGACACGCCGTGGAAGGTACTGGAGTATGGCGCTGGATTGGGCGAGATTCACGATATCGTCATCGAGGACATGGACCGGCAGGCCCGGGGGCTTCACGGATGAACCGCCTGGAGCTGGGAGATGTCGCAGTCCGGGAGCTGCAGGACAGCGACGAGGGCAGTTTGCTCCGCTGGCTCAACGATCCCCGGGTGCTGGAGTTTTACGAGGGCCGGGATCGTCCGTTTACGCCGGAGATGATCCGGGAACACTTTTATGAGGATATGGAATGCAGGCGTTGCCTGGTGGAATGTCAGGGGCGTCCGGCGGGATATGTGCAGTATTACCGTTTGGAAGAAGATGGTTTTTCCGAGTACGGTCTTCTGCCGGAGGAGGGGCCGGTCTACGGTATGGACCAGTTTATCGGCGAGCCGGAACTTTGGGGAAGGGGCGTCGGGCGGGCTTTTATCGGCCTGATGCTCCGATATCTTATCGGGGAGCTGGGGGCGGAGGCGGTAGTTCTAGATCCCCATACGGACAACCTTCGGGCGGTGCGCTGCTATGAGGCGTGCGGGTTCCAAAAGAGGAAGCTGCTCCCGGGGCACGAGCTCCACGAGGGGAAAATGCGGGACTGCTGGCTGATGGAATACCGGCCGCACAACCTTGAAAAAGATTGAAATACTTGTGAAAATCTGGGGAAGCCCGTTGCTTCGAAGCAGTTTGAAACGCAGGGCGGCCTGCGGGAGAAGGAGGATGCTTATGATTTACGTTTTTTTGGCGGATGGATTTGAGGAAGTGGAGGCGCTGACGCCGGTGGATTATCTGCGGCGGTGCGAGCTTCCAGTGCAAACGGTCGGCGTTACGGGAAAGATTGTCACCGGTTCCCATGGGATTCCGGTGACAGCAGATATTCTGGCGGAGGAGATGGATCTGACGCAGATGGATGCGGCGGTTCTGCCTGGCGGAATGCCCGGCACGCTGAACCTGGAGGCCAGCGAGGCGGTGAAGGATGCGCTGAACTGGTGCGCGGAACAGCAGTGCCTGATCGGAGCGATCTGTGCGGCCCCGTCGGTACTGGGACACATGGGCCTGCTGATCGGGAAAAGGGCCACCTGCTTCCCCGGATTTGAAGGGGAACTGGCGGGGGCGCAATTTGTGAACGAGGCGGCAGTCCGGGACGGGAACATCATCACCTCCCGGGGAGCCGGTACGGCGACTCAGTTTGCCGCCTTCCTTATTGAAGCATTGCTCTCCAAGGAACGTGCGGACCGGCTGAAAGCAGGGATTCAATGGCAGGAGTAGGAAACGGGACCGACATCCGGGTGGTCAAGCGGGAGCTGCGGGATCGGTTCAAGACGCTGCGGCGGGAGATGGATCCGGCGGTCAAAAGCGGGAAGGACGCAGCGATTCTGCGGCGGGTGCTGGAGCTGCCGGAATATAAGGCGGCAAGATTGGTGCTGACGTATGTGTCAACCTCCATTGAGGTGGACACGATCGGACTGATCCAGCAGGCGCTGGCTGCGGGAAAACGGGTGGCAGTGCCGTACTGCATTCCGGGGAAGATCGATATGCTGTTCTGCGAGATTTTTTCTATGGATAACCTGGCTCCCGGCAGCTTCGGCGTGCTGGAGCCGGACCCGGAAAAACAGCCGGTGCTTCGGTCCTTCCCGGATTCGGTCTGCATCCTTCCTGGGCTGGGTTTTGACTTGGAAGGATACCGGCTGGGCTACGGAAAGGGGTACTATGACAGATTTTTGTCTACATATCGGGGCGCGAATATAGGAGTATGCTACAATGTTTGCCTGAAACCGTTGCTACCGCACGGCAGATATGATAAAATGGTAAACGTATTGGTTACGGAAAAATTCGTGAAGCGGCCGCAGCCAAAGTCTGCGGAACTGCCGCCCCAGGCGCCCCGCCGGGACGCATCCAGTGCGCAAAGGAGAAAATCGGATGGACGAAGATAGCAGAAAAACACAGGACGGCGCAGCGGAAAGCGGCGATTGGGTCGATCAGCTCCTGCGGGAGGTGGAGGCGGAAAACCGCCGCAGCCCGGAGGAGACGGCAGATTCATCGGAAAGCCAGCAGGAGCCGCCTGCCGTTCCAGATGGGAAGGAGCCGGTGGATTCGGTTCGAAGGCTAGATCCGCGGCGATCAGAACCCGGGCCGGCCAGAGAGGAACCGGAGCCTCTTCTGCAGGATGACGAGCCACCCCGCAGGAGGAGGCCGAAACGCATCCGTGTGAAGCGAAAAGGAAAACTCTATTCCTTTCTGTATTTGGCGGCAGCACTGGCGGTCTGCGGTGTGGCGGCGATTTTTTGCCTGAACGCGGTGCGGGATGTACTGGCGATTTCCAAGCCCAATCAGGCCATTACCGTCACGATACCAAGCGGGGCCAGCGCCAAGGAAATCGGCAGGCTGTTGAAAGAGGACGGGATTATTCAGTATCCTTTCGTTTTTGAACTGGTTGCCAAATATGAGAATTATGAAAAATTTCAGTCCGGAACCCACATTCTTAACAGCAACATGGACTATATGACGCTGATGAAATCCATGCAAGAGCCGCAGAAAAGCCGGGAGACGGTCCGGGTGACCATTCCGGAGGGCCTGACGGCGGCCAAAGTCGCTAAGATCCTGGATGAAAACGGCGTCTGTGACGAAAGCGATTTTTTGCTGGCGCTGGAGAATACGGATTTCAATTTTGCCTACCAGAACGAGATCCCGGGCGATTCGCTGATTTACTGCCGTTTGGAGGGGTATTTGTTCCCGGATACCTATGAGTTTTACAAAAACGATACAGCGCTCAATGTTATTTCCAGGATGCTGGATAACTTTGAGAAGAAGATCACGCCGGAGATCCTGGACGCGGTAAAGCAGTCCGGCATGTCCTTTCATGAAGTGATTACGCTGGCGTCCATTATCCAGGGCGAGGCGCCGGACGAAGAAAATATGTACAAGGTGTCGGCGGTTTATCAGAACCGGCTGGACAATGCGGCGGAGTTTCCGCTGCTCCAGGCAGACCCTACCCGAAAGTACGCCAACGAGCAGATCCTGGCGGATCTGGGGGACGAAGGCAAGCTGAAGGCGGCCGCCTACAACACCTATGAAGGCAAGGGGCTGCCCCCGGGACCCATTAACAATCCGGGGATCGCCGCGATCCAGGCGGCGGTGTCCCCCAGCACGGAGATGGAAGGGTACTACTATTTCTGCAGCGATTTGAGCACCCGGGAGTTCTTCTATGCCAAGACCCTGGATGAGCACGAACGGAATCTGGTGAAAGCGCATCTGCGGTGAGAAAAGCGGGCGGGCTTGGCGGTCCGTCCGCTGTTTTTCCATGGCTTTCAGAGATTGTTCACAGCTTTCTAACAGAAAGGTTTTCACTTTATGGTAAACTTACAAAAAGGGCCGGAGGTTTTGGCCCCAGCCGGAGATATGGAACGGCTGAAGGCGGCAATCCGGTATGGAGCGGACGCGGTCTATCTGGGTTCTACTGAATTCGGGATGCGGGCTTCTGCCGCCAGTTTTGGGGTGGAGGAACTGCCCCGGGCGGTGGAACTGGCTCACGGGGCTGGGGTGAAGGTCTATCTGACCTGCAACACCCTGCCGCGGAACGGGGAAATCGACCGGATGGGAGATTTTCTTCGCTGGGCGGGGGACTGCGGCGTGGACGCCTTCATCGTCACCGATATGGGGGTACTGGGGCTGCTGCGTGAGGTGCTTCCGGAGGCGGAGCTCCACATCTCCACCCAGGCGGGAGTGGTTAACTGGCGCACGGCAGCGGAGTTTTACAGGATGGGCGCCAGGCGGGTCGTGCTGGCCCGAGAGCTTTCGCTGGAGGAGATCCGGGAGATCCGGAAGCGGGCTCCGCAGGAGCTGGAGTTGGAGGTTTTCGTCCACGGGGCTATGTGCATGTCTGTTTCGGGACGGTGCCTGCTTTCCAACTACATGACCGGCCGGGACGCCAACCGCGGGCAGTGCGCCCAGCCATGCCGCTGGAACTACCGGCTGGTGGAGGAGAAACGGCCCGGACAGTATTATCCGGTCTTTGAGGATGAGGCGGGGAGCTACATCCTGAACGCCAAGGATCTCTGCCTGTTGGAGCATCTGAGGGAGCTGATCGAGGCCGGCGTCTCCTCGCTGAAGATTGAAGGCCGGGCCAAATCCGCCTATTACGTGTCGGTGGTCGCCAACGCCTACCGCGTGGCGGTGGACGGGTACCGGGCGGATCCGGCGGGCTGGAAATGCCCGGAGTGGCTTTCAGAGGAGGTCCGGAAGGTCAGCCACCGGGAGTACAGCACCGGCTTCCTCTTCGGGACGCCGGATCAGCGATGCAGCCAGGGCGGATACGTCCGGAACTGGGACATCATGGCTGTGGTGGAACGCTGGGAGGATGGAATGGCTTTCTGCCGGCAGCGGAACAAATTCTGCGCCGGGGAGGTTTTGGAGCTGCTGGAGCCCGGAAAAGCTCCGGAAGCCCTGGAGCTGCCAGAGCTTTTCGATGGAGAAGGGAACCCCATCCCGGACACCCGCCATGCAGATATGGCGTTTTCATTCCCCTGCGGGCGGGAAATCGTCCCGGGGGCCATCCTGCGTAAGCAGGTTGACTGAATCTCAAAATAAAGGAGCCGCATCATGGAACAGAATCAACCCATCAAGCCGTCCGGGCAGAATCAGCCCGCCGTCCCGCTGAAAAATGAAACCTGGAGGCTGGCGCTGCAAACTTTTATCAACCTGGTCATCGCAACGGTCATTTCTGTGATCCTTGTCCTGTCCCTTTCCTCGCTGATGGGAAGCGTTTGGGGGAAGCTGGCCGTTGAAGCGGTCTGTCTCGCCATCACGCTGCCCATGGTGTATGGGTCTATGTGGGGGCAAGGGGACCGGGACGCTAACTTTGTCCAGTTCGGGCGGATGGAGGCGGATCCCTGGAAGGGTCTGCGCGCGGGGGCGTTGGGCGTGATCCCCACGCTGCTGACCTGCATCCCGTTAGCGCTTTCCATGGCACGGGTGATCGGATTTGACTTTATGCCGGTTTATCGCATCCTTAACGCGCCGCTGTGGGGCTTTATCAATTTGATCCATCCTTTGGGCGGAGCGATTCCCCACGCCGCCACGGAAGCTATTCCTGCTACGGACAGTATGCCGGCCATCGACGCCATGCCGGCTACCGACGGGCTCTCCTGGGGCGCTTTTGCGTTGATTGCGGTGCTGCCGCTGCTGTATGTGGCGTTCAGCGCGCTTGGGTACTACATGGGCACCAGGCGGATTTCGGTGATGAGCAAGCTGGTCTACAAGGATGAAAAGAAAAAGCCGGGCAGCCGCAAGCGCCCGGTTTGACCGCCGTCCTTTAAAAAGGGGGCCTGTAGGAATCTTGTAATCCGGGAGTACCGCGCGGAGGACTGCGAGGCAATCCATCAGATGAATTGCCGGGAGATGGGGTATGCGTTCCCCATTGAGGAAACACGGAAAAAGCTGGAGGCTCTCTCCAAAAGCGGCCGGGACAGGATCTTGGTCGCCGATGTTGAGGGGATTGCCGCCGGGTATATCCACGCCTGCGATTATGACGTGATTTACGCGCCTCCTATGAAGAATATTCTGGGCCTTGCTGTTTCCGGAGAGTTTCAGAGGCAGGGGATCGGACGGGCGCTGCTGTCAGAGATCGAAAGATGGGCGAAGGAGACCGGCGCCTGCGGCGTCCGGCTGGTGTCCGGTGCGGGAAGAACAGAGGCCCATGCTTTTTACCGCAGCTGCGGATATGACGGTGCAAAGCAGCAGGTCAATTTTAAGAAAATATTCCTGCCGGAACGCTGAATGAGTGGGAGGAGAAATAATGATGTGCTGGAAGGCGGTTTTATGCACCCTGGCAGCATGGTTTGTGGGGCTGGTGCTGGACGCGAATATTGACTTTGGCGACCCCAGGGCTTTTTGTGCTTGCGGATACTGCTTCCCATTCTTGTGATGGGTTCCTTTATTCTGGTTAGCAAGCAGAATCAGAAGGAAAAGTAGTTGATGCGGGCTGGCTGCGCGGAGCAGCTGGAACGGAAAATTTCAATCTTGGGCGGCGAACCGGCTGGAATCGCCGCATAACCCTTTCTGCACATGAATAGGCTTGTAACAGCCTATTCATGGCGGAGAGGGTGATTTTTTTGCGGAAATCGGTTCGGCGGAGACGCCCGGCGCGCCCCCACAGAACAGGGCGGATCGGATTGGCGGCGGTGGCAGCGGTTCTGCTAGGGATCGTGCTGTTTTTCTTTGCGGCAGGGCGGATGCACGCGCATTTTGAAGCGCAGAGGGCAGCCAACGCCCGGCCGCAAGGGATACGGACGGTGATTATCGACCCGGGGCATGGCGGCGCAGACGGGGGGGCTGTAGGCGTCAACGGTACGATTGAGAAGGACATCAATTTGGCGATTTCCCTGAAATTGCGGGATATGCTGGTACTGCAGGGATATGAGGTGCTCATGACCCGGGAATCAGACGCAATGACCTGCGATGAGGGGGTGGAGGGAATTACAAAACAGAAAAAATCCGATATGCGCAACCGCCTGAAACTCATTAACGAGCATCCCGAGGCGGTGGTGCTCTCCATCCATCAAAATCTCTTTGAGCAGGAGAAATACCACGGCGCCCAGATGTTTTATGGGAAAAACAATTCCTTCAGCAAAGAACTGGCCCAAGTGCTCCAGGATACCTTTGTGAAAAATCTCCAGCCGGAGAACCTGCGGGAAATCAAGAAAGGAGAAAAGGATCTGTACCTGCTGTGGCAGAGCGAAAGCCCTATCGTGTTGGTGGAATGCGGCTTTTTGTCCAATGAGGAGGAATGTGCCAAACTGCTGGAGGACGAATACCAGGGGAAGGTGGCCTTTACCATCATGGAAGGGCTGATGGGCGCGCTGGCCGCGGAGGCGCCGTGACACCGCGTTTGAGGCTTGACATCTGCGGCGGTTTCTGATAACGTTATAATAGATTGTGATCGGAAGGGGCGGCCGCTGTGTTGAAAAACAAGGAGATCTTCGTCTGCCGGGGATGCGGGTATGAGAGCGTTAAATGGCTGGGAAAATGCCCTTCCTGCGGGCAGTGGAACACCTTTGAGCAGGCGATGCCCCTTTCCGCGCCGGCCTCCCGCGGGGGGACCGGCGGGAAAAGGGCCGCCCCGGTCTCACAGATCGGGGACATCAGCGCCAACGAGGATATCCGGTATCAGACAGGGATTTCGGAACTGGATCGGGTGCTGGGCGGGGGGCTGGTCAAAGGCTCCCTGGTGCTGCTGGGGGTCGCCAAGGAAAATGATATCTCCATCATTCTGGTGGGGCACGTGACCAAGGAGGGGAACCTGGCGGGGCCGCGGGTGCTGGAGCACATTGTGGACGCGGTGTTCCATTTTGAGGGGGAGCAGAATCATGCCTACCGCATTCTCCGGGCCATTAAAAACCGGTATGGGGCCACCAACGAGATTGCGGTCTTTGAAATGCGGGACAGCGGGCTGCGGCAGGTGACCAATCCGTCGGCTATGCTGCTCTCTGAGCGGCCCCAGGCAGTGAGCGGAAGCTGTGTGGTCTGCGTGCTGGAGGGGAGCCGGCCGATCCTTGCGGAAGTCCAGGCGCTGATCACCAAGTCCGGGTTCCCCACGCCCCGGCGGATGGCAACGGGGTTTGATTACAACCGGATGCAGATGCTGCTGGCGGTGCTGGAGAAGCGGGCAGGATATTTTTTCGGCAGTCTGGACGCCTACATCAACGTGGTCGGCGGGCTGCGGCTGGACGAGCCCGCGTCGGATCTGCCCATTGCGCTGGCCATGGTTTCCGGGCTGCGGGACCGGCCCATTCCGGCGGATATGCTGGCAATCGGGGAGATCGGGCTGGGGGGAGAGATCCGGAGCGTTATCCGGATCGAGGATCGGGTTCAGGAGGCCGAGCGGATGGGATTTGAGCGGGTGCTGGTGCCCGCCTCCTGCGTGGAGGCGCTGAAGGCGAAGAAGTTCCACATTCGGGTGATTGGCGCGGCCAATGTCCGGGAGGCGCTGAAGGCCGCGGCAGAGATCTCACCCCGGGAACCGGTGCGAAAGGAGCCGGAAGTATGAGAAAATTCAGGAAAATGTCCAAGGAGCCGCCCGGGAGATATGGGCTTTTCGGAGAGCTGCTGGTTTACAAAAGGCTGCCGGCATCATGGAAAATGGGCGTCGGTGACGGAAATGAGGAAACAGGAAATGGATAATAAGCAGCGTGCAAAAGAACTGGTTGCAAAGATGACTGTGGCGGAGAAAATGGCGCAGATGCGGTATGACGCACCGGCCATTCCACGGCTGGGAATCCCGGCCTATAACTGGTGGAACGAGTGTCTTCACGGCGTGGCGCGGTCCGGGGCGGCGACGGTTTTTCCCCAGGCCATCGCTATGGCGGCCAGCTTTAACAGCGATCTGATGGAGCAGGTCGGGGACGCCGTTTCTGACGAGGCCCGGGCTAAATACAACGAATACCGGACCTTCGGGGAGACCCAGATCTATCAGGGGCTGACCTGCTGGAGTCCCAATATCAATATTTTCCGCGACCCGCGCTGGGGCCGGGGCCACGAGACCTACGGCGAGGACCCCTATCTGACCGGGCGGATGGGAACGGCCTTTGTGAAGGGGCTCCAGGGAGATCATCCCAAATACCGAAAGGTAGACGCGACTCTCAAACACTTTGCTGCCCACAGCGGTCCGGAGGGGCGGCGGCATGGGTTTGATGCTGAGGTTTCGGAGAAGGACTTGCATGAGACCTATCTTTGGGCGTTCCGGTACTGCATCGAACACGCGAAGCCCGCAGCGGTAATGGGGGCGTACAACGCCATCAACGGCGAGCCGTGCTGCGGGAGCAGAAAGCTCATCGGGGACGTTCTTCGGGATGAGATGGGGTTTGAGGGCTACTATGTCTCCGACTGCGGAGCGGTTACGGATATCAACCAATTCCACCACCTCACAGACGGGCCTGCCGAAAGCGCGGCAATGGCGGTCAATGCGGGGCTGGATTTGAACTGTGGACGGGCATACACCTTTTTGCAGGTGGCCTTTGAGCAGGGGTTGGTTTCGGAGGAGGCAATCACCACGGCGGTAGAGCGGCTCTTCGAGGCACGGATTGCCCTGGGAATGTTCGATGAGGACTGCCCCTTTGACAAGATCGGCATGGATGTGGTGGAATGTGATGCCCACCGGGAGATTTCCCGGGAAATGGCGCGGGAGAGCATCGTCCTGCTGAAGAATGACGGAATTCTGCCTTTAAAGGGGACGGAATCCATCGCAGTGATCGGGCCTAATGCAGATGACAAAACGGTGCTGCTGGGTAATTACAATGGCACGCCATTCCGGTACAGCACACTGCTCCGGGGGATTCAGGACGCGGCGGCCGGAAAGGTGAACTATGCCCGGGGATGCCACATATTCAAGGGGGATCTGGGCGATTGGGAGGAGCTTCCGCTCAGGGAGGCGGTTTTGGCGGCGAAACGCAGCGACGTGGTAGTGCTCTGCATGGGCCTAAACCCGCTGATGGAAGGCGAGCAGGGCGACGCTTTCAACGGGGCGGACGGCGGCGACAAGCGTGATTTGGAACTTCCTGAGGTGCAGAAGGAACTATACCGTGCAGTCATTGCCGTGGGCAAGCCGGTTATTTTTGTCAATGTTTCGGGCAGTGCCATTGACCTGTGCGACCAGGACCGGGAATGTGCCGCGGTGCTCCAGTGTTTTTACCCCGGAGCAGAGGGAGGCGACGCGCTGGCAGACATCCTTTTCGGAA
>CAKXAF010000005.1:0-3736 GCA_934869045.1 uncultured Nitrososphaerota archaeon
CCCTTGGAGAGCACCAGCCGGTCCCGGTCCGGCCATTTTGGCTCCTGGGGGTTGATGCGCAGTTCCTTCCAGTAGAGATATGCCAGATCGTCCGCAATGGAGAGAGAGCCGCCGGGATGCCCGGATTTGGCGTGGAAGGTCCCCTCGATGATGCCCATTCGGATCCGGCAGGCAGTCTTCCGCAGTTCAAGTTTGGTGGTTGCGTCCATAAAACTCATCCTTTCAGGTTCTTTACTGATTTATCAAACGGCACAAGGCCGGCAATTTCCTGTTCAATCCATCCTTTTCCGGGGCTGGAACCCATAAAAATGGATAATATTCATGTCCGCCTCCATCTCCAGGCCGTGGCTGCCCAGCCGTCCGTCAATTTCGTGGCAGCCATGATCCGGCGCAAAGGCGGTGAGAGTGTTGTGCCCGCCCCAGCAGCGTTCCGCCGCGTCGGAAAGCTCAGCAAAGACCGCTGCGTTCCGCCGCAGTGTCTCCAGCGCCTGCTCTCCTTCCGGCGAGCAGCGGTGCATGGCGGCGTCATAATCACCGTTATAAACCGTGATCAGGTCATGCCGGTCCTCTGCGATGAGCTCCAGCACCTTTTGGTTGCATTCCTCCGGCGTCTGGTAAAGAAAGTAGTCCATTTCCCGTTCCAGGAAGATCTTCGAAATGCTGTCTTCTTCCGTGCTGACAATGGCCGGCCTTTTCCCAGCCCGGATCAGCGCGTCAAAGAGAGTATCCGTCCGCAGCACCGGCTTTTCATAGGCTTGAATGCCGTGAACCGCAGGCATTGCCCCTGTGTACATGGAAGCGAAACACACCGGCGTAACCGACGGCATCACCGACCGCAGCGGTATAGCCAGCTGAGTTCGCAGCATGATCTCCTGAAAAAACGGCGTGTATTTCTGGTAGAGCCAGAGGGCCACCGCGTCCGGATTGTAGAGCAGCACCCGGTCCGCCTTTTCCCCGCGAAAAGCCCGCTCCGCGCCCTTCACCACCGTTTCCAGCGGAGAAGCCGCGCTCCGGGGCGGTTCCACGTCAAGGGCTGCGGCTGCGGCGCCCGCCACCCCGGTGAGGCACAGCGCATCCAGTATCATGTCCATTTTACACGCCCTTTCCATACTGTATCAAATATTTATCCGGATCCCGCAGCAGTTCTTTGATCACCGCCGCTACCGCGTGCTCCTGGTTGGAGACTGTGACCACGTCCGCCGCCGCCCGCAGCTCGGGAAATGCGTTGGCCACCGCCGCTCCTACCTGGGCTTCCTTCAACATCTCAAGATCGTTGTCGCAGTCGCCGATGGCCACCGTCCGGGAGAGCCGCAGTCCCGTCCTCCGGCATAGCCGCCTCAATGCGTTCCCCTTGGTGGCTCCGGCGGGCAGAATTTCAAAAAACAACTGCTCCGACCGGACAAACCGCACCCCCTCCGCTGAAAACCCCCGCAGGAAGGAGGAAAATTCCGGCATCAGCTTCTCCGGCATGGCGAACATCACCTTGAGCCAGTGAGCGTCCAGCACCTTTTCATAAGCAGCCCGCTGGTACGGCACTGGGAACCGGCCGTTTAAGTGTGCGTTGATGAACCCGTTAAAGGCCAGTACCAACATTCCTTCCGGCGTCAGGACCTCGACGCCCACCGTCTCCCCGAATGTTTTCATGGCCTCCTTCACCAGAAATCGCGCCCCGAACGGGATTTCCTCCATCCAGAGGATTTCCTCCCCGGCGGGATCGTACAGCATGGAGCCGTTGTAAAGCACACAGGGAAGCGTCAGTTCCAACTGGCGGAGCACCTGCGCCCCCGTGGGGATGGAGCGTCCCGTGGCCACCGTGAAATTCCCGCCCGCCTCCCGGAAAGCCCGGATGGCGGCCAGATCCTCCGGCGCAATGGTTTTGTCATCCTGCAAAAGGGTGCCATCGCAGTCGGTTACCAAAAGAATCTCTGAAAGCCTCATGGGCAAAAACCGTTCTCCTCTCCGGTCAGCCCCGCCGCAGTTTGGCGAGGAACTGCTCAAAATAAGCGGGCAGCCCGCTGTCGAATTCCAGGTATTCCCCGGTGGAGGGATGGACAAACCCGATAACCCGGGCGTGGAGGCACTGTCCCCGCAGCTCGGTGATGCACCTTTTTGGCCCGTAAACCGGATCTCCGGCTACCGGATGTCCAATATGGGCCATGTGGACCCGGATCTGATGGGTCCGCCCCGTCTCTAGCCGGCATTCCACCAAGGTGAAACCGGGAAACCGCTCCAGCACCCGGTAATGGGTTACCGCCTCCCGGCCGCCGGAGGAAAGGACCGCCATCCGCTTGCGGTCTGACGGGTGCCGTCCGATGGCCGCAGAAACCGTGCCCTTTTCCTCTTTCAGACTGCCGTAAACCACGGCGTTATAGATCCGGGTGAAGCTGTGAGCCGCGATCTGCTCTGCCAGAGACTGATGCGCTCGATCGTTTTTTGCCACAATCAGCAACCCGGAGGTGTCCTTGTCGATGCGATGAACGATACCAGGCCGGATCACCCCGTTGATCCCCGAAAGGCTCTCCCCGCAGTGGAAGAGCAGTGCATTGACCAGAGTTCCATCCGGGTTCCCGGCGGCTGGATGGACGACCATTCCCTTGGGCTTGTTGACCACCAGCAGCTCCCCGTCCTCATAAACGATGTCCAAAGGGATATTCTGGGGCTTCACGTCCAGGGTCTCCGGGGGCGGTATCTCCGCCTCCACCTGGTCTCCCTCCCGGAGCCGGGCGTTTTTCGCGGCGGCGGAACCGTTTACCAGGACGTTTCCCTGCTCAATGAGCTTCTGCACCGCCGAACGGGTCTTTTCCATCTTCCCGGCGAGAAAGGCGTCCAGCCGGACCCCGGCGTCTGCCGCCTCCGCCGTCCAATGCACCCGGTCAGGCACCGGCCTTCTCCTCTTGCTTCCGGTGCGCCAGCAGCTCGTGGAACAGCAGGTAGCAGATCAACATCGCCGTGCCCACAGTCACGCAGATATCCGCAAAGTTAAAAATCGCGAAATTGATAATCTTTACATGAATGTAGTCGATGACATAGCCACGGTACACCCGGTCAATGAGGTTTCCGATGCCGCCGCCGATGATGACGCAGACGGAAAACAGCGGGAAAGTCCCCTTGATCTTCCCCGCCATGACCGCCAGGATCAGCACCAGCAGCACAATGGCAGTCGCCCAGATGAGGAGCCACTTTTTCCCTTCCATCATCCCGAAAGCCGCGCCCCGGTTCTCCAGATAGGTCAGATGCAGGACGTCCTGGATCAGGGGGGTGGTCTCCCCCGGCTTCAAAAACTCCTTAGCCAGCAGCTTCAGCCACTGGTCGATGCCCACCAGGGCGGCGGACATCAGCAGAGCAATATAACGTCTCATAACAGGCAGCTCCATCCTTTGTCGTAATTTTTACAGCACAAATTGCCGCAGGAGGGTTCCCAGCGGCAATTTGAAGTTTGTTTATCGGACCGCAGCCGCGCAGCGGGCGCAGAGGGTTGGGTGTTCCGGATCCTGGCCCACTGTGTGGTCGTGGAGCCAGCAGCGTTCACACTTCTCCCCGTCCGCTAGAGTGGCCGTGACGAAAAGCCCCTCCGTTTCCCCGGCCATCTCGCCTTCTGTCCCCTCCCGGATCTCAACCTGGGAGACGATGAACGCGGCGGGAAGCTCCTCCTCCACCGCCTTGAGCCGCTCATAAAGCTCCCCGGTGCAGGTCAGGATGATTTTGGCGTCGGTGGACTTGCCGATCTCCTTGGAGG
>CAKXAF010000005.1:3746-4154 GCA_934869045.1 uncultured Nitrososphaerota archaeon
ACGTCGCCCCGGACACGGTAGATCAAATCCCACTTGGCGTTGAACGCCTCGGAAACCGGGATGTTCGCCTTAACGGGCATTTCATTAAAGAAAACGCTCTCCATATCCAGCGCCTTAGAGGTCGGCAGATGCTGCCAGATCTCCTCGGCGGTGAACGCCAGAATCGGGGCTACCAGCCGGGTCAGGGCACTGAGAATGTCGTACATCGCAGTCTGGGCGGCGCGGCGCAGGACGCTGTTCCGCTTTTCACAATACAACCGGTCTTTGATAATATCCAAATAGAAGCTGGACATTTCCACCACACAGAAGTTGTGGAGGGCGTGAAAAGCCACGTGATAATCCAGGGCGTCATACCCCGCCCTGGTCTTGTCGTTCAATTCATCCAGCCGCTCGTAGGCCCATTTATCC
>CAKXAF010000005.1:4164-4468 GCA_934869045.1 uncultured Nitrososphaerota archaeon
GTCGGTATCCGGGTTGAAACCGTCCAGATTGCCCAGCATATACCGGGCGGTATTGCGGATCTTTCGGTACGCCTCGGACAGTTGCTTCAAAATATCATTGGAAAGCCGGATATCCGCGTGATAGTCGGAGGACGCCACCCACAGCCGCAGGATATCTGCACCGTACTGCTTGATGATTTCATCGGGCGAAATGGAGTTCCCCAAGGACTTGTGCATGGCCCGGCCCTCACCGTCCACGACCCATCCGTGGGTGCAGACCGCCTTGTAAGGAGCCTGCCCCGTGGTGGCCACAGAGGTGAGCAGG
>CAKXAF010000005.1:4478-22324 GCA_934869045.1 uncultured Nitrososphaerota archaeon
GGCTGGACTGGAACCAGCCCCGGTATTGGTCCGCGCCCTCCAGATAAAGATCAGCGGGCCATTTGAGGTCGGGCCGCTGCTTCAGAACCGCAGCGTGGGTGACGCCGGAATCAAACCAGACGTCCAGGATGTCCTGTTCCTTGGTAAATTCGGTGCAGCCGCAGGCGTCGCAGGCAAAACCCTCGGGCAGGAACTCCCCGGGCTCCCGGAGATACCAGGCGTCGGAGCCCTCCTTGCGGAACAGCGCGGAGATCGCCTCGATGGAAACATCATTGATGATAGGCTTGCCGCAGTCCCTGCAATAGAGGATGGGAATCGGCACGCCCCACCGGCGCTGACGGGAAATGCACCAGTCGCGGCGGTCGCGGACCATGCCCTTGATGCGCTCCTCGCCCCATTCGGGGATCCACCGGACTCCCTCAATGGCCTTGACTGCGTCTTCCTTGATAGCGTCCACGGAGCAGAACCACTGGTCGGTTGCCCGAAACATGACCGGCTCCTTGCAGCGCCAGCAATGGGGGTAGGAGTGGGTGATCTTCTGGGAGGCAAACAGGCTTCCATCCGCCTTCATCCGGGCGTAAATGGTCTTGTTGGATTCTTCCAGGGTCTGGCCGGCAAATTCACCGGCATCAGCAGTCTGCCGCCCGGAGGCGTCCACAGGGACCACCAGCTGGATCTCCGGGTATTTTTGGCAGACATCGAAGTCCTCCACGCCGAAGGCCGGAGCTGTATGGACACAGCCGGTACCGGCATCCAGAGTTACATGATCCCCGATGATTACCAAGGACTCCCGGTCCAGGAAGGGATGAGCGGCCTTGAGGTATTCCAGCTCGCTTCCCGTAAAGGATCCGACAAATTCATAATCCGCAATTCCTGCGGCTTTCATCACACCGTCGGCCAGTTCCCTGGCCATGATATAGTATTCCCCGCCAGCCTTGACCGCCGTGTACTCGATGTCCGGGCCTAGGCAGATGGCCAGGTTTCCGGGCAGGGTCCAGGTCGTGGTGGTCCAGATGACGAAATACGCCTTGGAAACATCCACCCCGGCCTTGGAAAGCACGCCCTTGTCATCCGTGACCTTGAATTTGACGAACACTGTGACACAGGGATCATCGTTGTATTCAATTTCCGCCTCCGCCAGGGCGGTACCGCACTCAGAGCACCAGTACACCGGCTTCATTCCGCGGTAGATCAAGCCTTTTTTCGCCATTTCACCGAAAATCTGAACCTGGACTGCCTCAAAATCAGGCTTCAGCGTAATATACGGATCAGCGAAATCGCCGGTGACACCCAGCCGCTTGAATTCCTCCCGCTGGATGTCCACGTAGCTCATGGCAAATTCCCGGCAGTGACGGCGGATCTCGGCGGGAGTTGCCTTGTCCTTGTCCAGGCCGATCTTTTTCAGCGCCTTGAGCTCAGTGGGAAGGCCATGGGTATCCCAACCGGGGACGTAAGGCGAGCAGTAGCCGGTCATGTTCTTGTATTTGACGATGATATCCTTCAAAACCTTATTGAGCGCCGTTCCCAGATGAATGTCTCCGTTGGCATAAGGGGGGCCGTCGTGGAGGACATACAAGGGCTTTCCCTGGTTCTTTGCAAGGATTTGTCTGTTCAAATCCATTTGATTCCAGGGCTCAATGAAGCCCGGCTCCTTTTTAGGGAGCCCGGCCCGCATATCGAATGAGGTCTGGGGAAGGTTCAATGTTTTATTGTAATCGGTTTTTTCCTGTGCCATGGGAATCAATCGCTCCTTTTTCCGTTATTCAGCGGGTGGGGTTATTTTTACCGAATTTCAGTTCGCCGAATTTCTCCTCAAAGCTCAGCTTGCGGCCGGGACGGGCGGCGGGTCCTGCGGCAGGCGCAGGCGTGTCCTTTTCCACCCGGTCGAAACGCACGGTGGAGATTTCCGGCTCAGCAGCCTCTTCAGCGGCATCTGCCGCCGGGGCCTGCTCCTGGGGTTCTGCAGCGGCAGCCGCTTCCTCCGGCATTTCTGCGGCAGGCTCCTCCGGCTCCGGGACGGGATCCGGGGACTCCGGTTCGCTCCGCGCGCCAGTCCGGCTGTTATAGAACTCCTGATATTCCTCCTCCATATCGGGGAGACTGGTAATCGCATTGAGATGCACCTTGTAAATACTCAGCAGCTTGGACTTAAAGTCCGCCACCGCCTTTTCCATCTTCGCCAGGGTCATCTTCTCCCGGTCCACCTGGGAACGGATACCGCCCAGGGTTTCCTCGGCGGTTTTCTGGGCCTCGTAAACCATCCGTTCCGAGCGGGATTTTGCGTCGGTGATCATCATGTCCGCCTTGGTTTTCGCCTCGGTCACAATGGTGTTTCCCATCTTCTGGGCGCCGAGCAGCGCATCCCGAAGAGCGCCCTCCTCCTTGCGGTACTCGCTGACCTTTTCCGCAAGGATCTTCATTTTTTCCAAAAGATCCGCCTTCTCGGCCTCCAGGGAACGAATCTGTGCGCTGAGCTGTTCCACATACCGGTCGACCTCCTCAGGCCGGTAGCCAAAGGCGGATTTTTCAAAAAGCTTGTCCGGAGTTTTGCTGGACATGAATCTTCACCTGTTCCTTTCCATGAATACAAAGCAGCCTGAAAAGCCGCCGGCGCATTCTCCCCGGCTTTTCAGGTTGTTTTGCTTGGCAGTCTACAAATATTGGAGCGCCCGGACAGCAATCCGTCCCTTCCGGGTCCGGCTTCCGTCCGTCTCCAGCCGGAATTTTCCTTTTCCACGGACCGACAGGACGTCGCCGTCCGCCAGCGCCGCACTGACACTTGCCACTTCCACGTGGTTTTTCTGCACCAACCCTCCGGTGATCATTGCCGCCGCCTTTTCCCGGCTGATACCGCAGCAGAGAGCCACCGCCGCATCCAGACGCAGGGATGCCAGGGTTCCTCGAATCTCCCGGAACTGCTGTTCCACAGCAATTCCATCTGGCACGCCCTTGCATACCTCCACCCCGACCCGGCCAATCCGGTCCACCTGGGTCAACAGGACCTTTTCCACCCGTTCGTCGGCGAAGACATAAGCCTCCCCCTCCCGAACCACGATATCCCCGATCATCTCCCGCCGGATCTGCTGGCCCATCAGCGAACCCAGAACGTCCCGATGGGTCAGCGGGAACGCCGCCGGAAAGCGAAATGTGCAGGCCGTGATGGGGAACTCCCCCTCGTCCAGCTCCATCCACTCCGGAAAAACGCCCAACATCACCCGGCCAGCCCCCGAAAATCCTCCCCAAAACCCAAACGGAAGCCCTCTCTGCCGCGCCAGCGGCAGGGCCCAGGCCGCCTCCTCTTCGTTGAGGAAATCCGAAAACCGCGGACATCCGAGTCTTTCGCAGAGCTCAAACAGATTCCGCAGCCTGGCCGCGAAATAATCCCGTTCCTTCTGCGTCCCGCCGCCCATTTCAGAAATACACGCCGGAGTTTTCCAGCTCGTCCAGCAGGTCGCCCATCAAATTGACGTTGGAAGGCAGGATAATGAACGTTGCGTTGGCCACCCGCTGTATCTCGCCGTTGTTCGCGAAGGCCACGCCGCTCAAAAAGTCCAACAGCCGCCGGGAAAGTTCTTTGGATGCCGACTCCAGGTTCAGCACCACCGTCCGCTTGGCGTTGAGGTGCTGGGCGATGCCTCGGGCGTCCTCAAAGCGCTCCGGCTTCACCAGAACCACCTGCAGCTGGGTGGTAGCGTGGATGTTCACCACCTTGCTCCGGTTTCCGCCGGAGGCCGGAGCCGCCGCACTCTGCTCGTAGTCATCATAGGCGCTGGGAGAACCGCCGCCCTGCTTGATCCGGTCGAAATCGTCGATTTCCGGCGCGGGCTCCAGCTCCTCATCGTACTCGTCGTCGTATTCCGTAAACATTTCTTTCAGT
Source organism: uncultured Nitrososphaerota archaeon (assembly GCA_934869045.1). GTDB lineage: Bacteria > Bacillota > Clostridia > Oscillospirales > Ruminococcaceae > Merdivicinus. The sequence goes on from CAKXAF010000005.1 coordinate 8,356, forward strand.
TTTCCAACCAGTCCCATATTCATTCCGCCTTTCTGTCTTCGCGGCATTCACGCCCCGTTTGTCCTTGTCCCGCCGGAGTCCGTTCACCGAACAGCGCCCGTCCCAGCCGGATCTGGGTCGATCCAAACCGGATCGCCCGTTCAAAATCCCCCGACATGCCCATAGAAAGGATATCCGGCGTCCGCCCGGGGGAGGCGTCCGTCCGCAGCCGCTGATATAATTCCTCCATCCGCCCAAAATACCGGTCTCCCGGCAGATTCGGCGGAATGGCCATCAGCCCCCGCACCCGCAGCCGACTGCAGGAGGCGCTGATTTCCTGGTAAGCCTCCCAAATCTCCTCCGCCGGGAACCCGCTTTTGGTAGGTTCTGCGCCGATATTGACCTGAAGGAGGATATCCATCTCCATCCCGCGCCGGGCGCATTCCTTTTGGAGAGCCGCCGCCAGATGGAGCGTGTCCACAGATTCGACCATAGATACCTTGTCTATTATAACGCGGATTTTATTCGTCTGCAAGTGTCCGATAAAGTGAATTTGCTCTCGCCCGCAGCAGTAGCTTTGGTACTTTTCACAGCATTCCTGCACCCGGTTTTCCCCCAGGAGAGCGACTCCCTCCCGAAGCGCCTGGTTAACCCATTCCGGCGGCACGGTTTTCGTCACCGCCATCAGGGCGATATCCTCTGCCCGCCGCCCGCAGGAGGCGGCCGCCGCCCGGACCCGTTCCCGAATCCTTATAAGATTCCCGGCAACGTCCGGAACGTCACTGAAGCAGCTTCTGGTCATATAAATCCTTGCCCTTCACAATGATGGTATCATAGAGCTTCACGAAATCCGTGCCGTCAGAATCCCCCTTATAGTAGGTGCGGCTGAGGACATAATCCGTGGTCTCATAGATCTGCTCAATCTTTCGAAAGTAGATTTTATCGCCGACGAGGACGTAGACCCCCATCTCATTGTCTGGGAACCGCAGCGCCTCCTTGGGAATCTTCAGCCCGCTGTAGGCGGTGACCAAAATCTCCGCCGACTGAACCCGGGTTCCCAGCAGATAGGCGTTGACCGTATCCCCTGCCAGACAGACCTTATAGCGTCCGCTGTCCGCATCCCGCTCGGATGAGCGGACCGTCATCTCCACGCTCTCCTTATGATTTGGAAATTGCAGCGACACTGTACGGCTTCCCGCCAAGCTCTGCAGCTCCTGTTCCGACAGGGACACGACAAACTGCCATTCGTGGCTGGATACGATCTTCACCGCGCTTTGATCCGCACTGTAACCGCTGTATTCTGCCACAAACCGGTCCACATCCGGCGCCGTCATCTCCTGGAGATAGTCCGCCGTCAACGTCTCCTCCCAGCCGTCCACATGATCCACGTAGTACCCTGAAGCCGTGGAAACAAATTCCTGAACATCGCCCGCCACCTGGCTTTTCAGGGCGGCTACCTGCTCCTCCAGCTCCGCCACACGGGCCGCGTAGCCTTCCGTTTCCGACAGCACCACGCTCCGCCGCGCCATAACCTCCAGCAGACTGGATTTGAGGCCGGACAGCCCGGTGAGATCCCCATCGTCCCGGCCTGCGATCACACGGTTTACATAATCGGCGGCTTGTCCATTCAAAACCTCCGGCTTGACCACATCGGATGCAGACGCGGCGCTTTCCGCTTTTTTCAGCGCGTCAAGAGTACTCTGCAGATCCTGGAGCCGGTACTGATTCCGGACTGCCGCGTCATCCTGATACACACAGCCCAGCGGCGTCCGGACGGCCACCTTGGTTCCCACGCTGTAGTAAGAACTGACCACGCCGGAGGCATCCACCGGAACCACTGTCTCCTCCCGGAAAAAAATTCCTTCCACAGAAATCGTCTGGGTTACATTTTGGGCATAGACTGTCTGGGTGGTATAGCTGTTCCGCGAATTGCTGAAAATCTGAAACGCCACATAGCCCAAAAGAAACATTGACAGAAGCGCCGCCGATATTTTGATGACCCGGGAACTCAACTCTCCGCTTCCTCACCGGCGTTCAGAATCGCGATAGGCCGGACGGGGATGATTGTAGACACCGCGTGTTTATAAACGATGTTCTGCTTTCCGTCGCAGTCCAGAATAATGGTATAGCTGTCGAATCCCTTGACGATCCCCTTGAACTGGAATCCGTTTGTCAGGTAAATGGTGAGATTGATCCGGTCCTTCCGGGCTTGATTCAGAAAAATGTCCTGCAAATTCATATTTTTCATGGGGAACCTCCTATGCCTTCTGTCTTTCTCGATCCCAGAAACAAATATCCAGTTTTATTCTACCACAACCCACAGGATTTTTCTACAGGGAAATCAAAATTCGTCCCGGTTTTTTACCGAATTTTTCAGGAAATTTCCGGCAATTTCCGACGCTTCCCGCAGCGCCGCATCCGCTCCGCCCATTCCGTCGGGGCAGACCCAGCGGATCCGGGGATCCCGGCGGAACCAGGTGAGCTGCCGCTTGGCGTACCGCCGTGTCGCCTGCTTCAGGCTTTCCACAGCCTCCTCAAGCCCACATTCTCCATCCAAAAAGGGCTTCAGCTCCTTGTAGCCGATGGCCTGGGCTGCCGTCTGCTTTCCCTCCCGGAAAAAGGCCCTGGCCTCGTCCAAAAGCCCCGCCTCCAGCATCCGATCCACCCGCCGGTTGATCCGGTCATACAAAACCTGCCGGTCCCGGTAGGCGATCCCAATGCGGCAGCAGTCGTAAAGGGGCTCTGTCTCCCGGCTCCGGCGCTGCAGCTCGGACATGGTCATCCCCGCTGTGCGGCAGACCTCCAGCGCCCGGACCACCCGGACGAGATTGTTCTCATGGAGAGCTTCCGCCGCCTCCGAGTCCTCCCGGCGCAGCATTTCCAGCAGATACCCGTTTCCCTTCTCCCGGGCGATGGCGTACAGTTCCTCCCGGAGCGCCTCGTCCCCTCCGGCTTCCCCCAGGTCCCGGTTTTCCAGCAGCGTGTCCACATAAAGCCCCGTTCCCCCGGCAAGAATGGGCATCGCATCCCGGGACGCCACATCTGCAATAGCCTTCCGGGCGTCCTCCACGTATCGTGCCAGACTGTACGGTTCCTCCATTCCCACATAGCCGATGAGGTGATGGGGAATTCCCTGCATTTCCTCCAGGGTGGGCTTGGCTGTGGCAATGTCCATCTCCCGGTAAACCTGCATGGAATCCGCGGAGATGACCTCCCCGCCGAACTGCTTGGCCAGTTCTACCGCCAGCGCCGTTTTTCCCGAAGCTGTCGGACCGACCACCGCCAGCAGCCGTATTTTCTTCATTTTCTCACCTCTGTCCAACCGATCAAAAACCAAGGAGCCATCCCGCCGCAACCCGCAGCATAAAGGCCGCCGCCAGCCGCAGGCCGGTCTTTTTCGGCCCCTGCCACAGCGCTGCAGCCATCATCGCCAGAAAGAGCAGGTCTGTCCACCGCCCCACATCCAGGTAAAGCCATCCCGCATGGAGCACAAAGAACAGCATCACAGAATAAAGGACAACTTGCAGGATTCCAGCGACACGGGTCCTTCCTCCGGCGCACCAACAGAACACCGCCGCCAGAGGACTCAGCAGCGTTATGCCATACCAGATAAGCATATACCTCCAGGGATTGAATCCGCACACCCAGACGGTATACCCGTGATAGCTGACCGTCATCCCGGCGAAAAAGAGGAATACATTTCCCGCCGCCTGTCCCGCCGTACCGGAAAATGCTGCGATCACCGTCCCCAAAAGCAGCCACACCGGCAGCTCCGAAAAAATGTTGCGCAGATCCAGTGCCCCGAAAATCCGCTGCCACCAGATCCCATCGTCGATGGACATTGCATCCAGCCACTTGGAAAAGACGCCCAGCAGAATTCCCGCCGCCAGCGACCCCGCTGCCCAGCAGAGGATCTCTCCCCGTTTCCGGACAGGCGCCGGCTCCCGAAAAAAGCCCGAAATTCCCACTGCTGCGTCTCCTTTACAAATTTGTGCCAATCCAGACTCTCAGCGCAGCCGCCAGGGCACGCCCCAACCCCCGGCCGCCCTCCTGACTGAAACGGTTCTCTTCCGTCCCGAAATAGGCGGTTTCCAAACTGACGGAAAGCCGCATGGAGGCCTGCTTGCCCCCGTAATTGGTCGCGCTGGGAAAATCCGGGTCCGCGGAATTCCAGTCCTCTCCCGGCGCAATGTCGTCGGCCGGGTCATAGGACATCGCCCCCGGCTCCGCGGTCGCGGCCGCAGCCAGCAGCTCCCCAAAGGCGCGGAGGGGCTTCGGATCGCCTTTCTGAACAAGGAACACACGGTCGTTGCGGCCGCCCAGATGCCAGGGCGAATGACAGTCGAAAAGGTATTCCACCCGTCCGCTGTCCAGAAGCGCCCGGATCGCCGCCGTCTCCGGGTAAATGGACGCTCCTCCGCCAATGGGATAATCCCGGTTGTGATCATGAGGGGCGCGGTTTTTGCCTTGATCCCCGGCCATCACGCCGTCATAGTCGACAAAGGGTACCGCTATACCGGAAAATCCCTCCGGAATTTTCTGCAGGAAGCCATCCAGCGCTCCCTCCAGCACATAATTTCCGGTGGATTCACAGGCGTGGTGCCGTGCGGTGAGCAGGATGACCCGCTCCCCGCCGCCGATCCGCACGCAGGGTACGTCCCGCCCGGAGCGGCTGGCGCAAAGCCGCTCCGGGGCCAGCCCCTTCTCCGCGCAGAAATCCGCGAACATCCCGGCGGAATAAATCATGTTGTGGGCAAAATAGACCTCATCCTCCCCCGGAGCAAAGCCATAAGTAAAGCCATCGCCGCTATCCCGGACGCCCAGCCATTCCCAATGCTTGCGGTCGTGGGAGACCGCCGGGCCGAAATACCCGACCCGCTGCTCCGACGGAAACCGGAACCGCACCGTCCGGCCGCCGCAGCCCCGGACGCGGAAAGCCCAGTAAAACCAGTCGCCCTGGGTGTCGTGCAGCTCCCGTTCCACCGCAACCGTATCCCCGTCCACGGAAAGAACCACGCCGTTTCCGCCTGGAAAATCCGCATCAACCCGCATAGATTCCAACCTCTTTTCACTCATTTTGGTTTCCGCCAGTCCCACGCTGTCCGTACTGGCCCTCCGGCAGTTTCTTCCCACAGTTTTCGCAGAAAGCGAAATCAGGCCGAGCCTCCGCTCCGCAGAAGGGGCAGAAATTTCTCTCCCGGCGGATACCCGGTTCTTCGGAGCCGCTCTGTCTCACCACGCGGTCAAAGGGATCCCCCTCCTCCGCGGAATCCGTGATGTCAAACTCGGAAAAGCGTTCCTTCCCTACGGCGTTTTTCAGATGGTAAAGCCCCTGCACCACACCCACCAGAATAAAAATCACCCCGAAAACCGGGAAAATCGCCGGAGCCCCTATGGAGACCGCCGTAATGGTCCAGAAGATTCCGAATATCGCCGCGATAACGGCCCCGGCGGCCCCCATGGCGGAGGGGCCCCGTCCGGGCTTGATGCTTTTCATATCAAGCGCTCCTTTCCGCTGGTCCGGCTGTTTTTCCATTCCCACCGCCAGACGCAAACCTGGGATTTTTTCGAAACAGGCGGGAATATCCCTGCGGCGAAATCTTTATCCGATGGATTTTACGGTATCCGCCCAAACAGCTTCTCCAGCTCGGCCCGGGTATACTGGAGGATTACCGGTCGGCCGTGAGGGCAGTACCGGACGTTTTCATAGGCGCAGATAATCTCCACCAGCTCCCGCAGCTCCTCCGGGGAATTCAGATCCCCTCCTTTGACTGCGCTGCGGCAGGCAATCCGGTGGAGGATGTCCTCCACCACCTCAGGCAGCTGCTGGCGGCGCATCTCCGCCATGGAGGCGGCGATCTCCAGGAACATTTCCCTGGGGCTGCCCCCGCCCGCCACTGCCGGAACTGACCGCAGCACTACGGCGCTGCCGCCGAAGTCCTCCACGGTAAAGCCCAGCCGGTCCAGGGCCTCCAGCCGGTCCAGAACGCACTGGTGCTCCGCCTTGGAGAGAGTCACCACCGCCGAGGTGAGCAGGTACTGTTTTTCCAAACCGTCCCGGCTTTCCTTCAGCCGGTTGTAGAGGATCCGTTCGTGGGCGGCGTGCTTGTCCACAATGGCGAAGGTCTCGTCGATCTGGGCCAGAACGTAGGTGAAAAACAGCTCGCCGATGATCCGGACTCTGTGCCGGGGCGGTTGTACCGGCGCCGGCTCCTTTTCCGGGTCCGCAGACGGAAGGATTTGGATCTCCGCCGCTCTCTCCCTTTCCGGCGAAACCCGGTAGGCAGGCGCCGCGTCGGCCACCGACGGTTCCCGGAAACCCTCGAGGGGATGCGGCTCCGCATCCGGCAGAACCTCCCGCCTGGGAGGCGGCGCCTCCTCCGGCTCCACCCGGCGGACGGGAACGGCGGGGACCTCCAAAGCCTGCTGCTCCCCCTCCGGCTGCTCAAACTGGGACAAAAGCCCCCCGGCGGGGCGCTTTACCTCAACGTCCTTCCCCGAAGCAAGGACGTTGTCTTGAGCAATGGCGCTTTTTACTGCGAAATACACTGCGTCAAAAACCGCTTTTTCGCTGACAAAGCGGACCTCAATCTTGGCGGGATGGACGTTGACGTCCACCTGGTCGTAGGGCATTTCCAGCTGTAGAACGCAGCAGGGAAATTTCCCCGCCATGATGGAGGAGCGATACGCCTCCTCTAAAGCTACTCCGCCGGTCTTGGTCTTGGTGTAGCGGCCATTGATAAAAAAGTGCTGCATGGAACGGTTGGCCCGGCTGTACATTGGCTTCCCCGCATAGCCGGTCACCCGGATGCCGTTAAGGGCGTACTCTACCGGCATGAGGTTCCGGGAAAATTCCCGGCCGAAGATGGTATAAATCACGCTGAGGAGCTTGCCGTCGCCGGGGGTGTGGAAGGCCGTCCGGTTGTCCCGGATGAACTTGATGGAGATCTCCGGATGGGAAAGGGCGATTTTTTCCACAATGCTTTCCACGGCGTTGGCCTCGGAAACGTCCTTTTTCAGGAATTTCAGCCGGGCGGGGACATTGTAAAAAATATCCCGGGCCACCAGGGTGGTCCCCTGGGGACAACCGGCCTCAGTGACCGTCTCTACCTGGGAGGCGCTGATTTTCACCAAGGTCCCGGTCTCCGCTCCCATGGTTTTGGTAAGCATCTCCACATGAGCCACAGCGGCGATGGAGGCCAGCGCCTCCCCGCGAAAGCCCAGGGTGCCGATCCGGTCCAGATCGGCGGCATCCCGGACCTTGCTGGTGGCGTGGCGAAGGAATGCGGTAGCCGCGTCCTCCGGAGCGATGCCGCAGCCGTTGTCTGTGACCCGCAGGTAACGCACCCCGCCATTTTGGATCTCCACTGTAATGGTGGAAGCCCCCGCGTCGATGGAGTTTTCCACCAGCTCTTTGACGATAGACGCAGGGCGCTCGATGACCTCGCCGGCGGCGATCAGCTCGGATACCGCCCCCGGCAGGACGTTAATTTTCGGCATAACCGGCCCTCCTTTCCTCAGTGCTCGCCTGGAACCGACAGTCCCCAGCCCCGGCGGTGGAGAAAGCGTCCAAAAAGATACGCACCCAGCGCCAGTAAGGCATTGCATACCGCCAGAATCCAAAGAGCCGCCTTCCAGCTGCCGAACCGCAGGGCGATGCCGTAAAACGGCGCGCCGAGGATCTCCATGGACGCCAGCTGCAGCCCCACCGTCACGCCGTAGCCGAACAGCGCGCCGTCCCACTTCCGGTATCCGGCAACACAGGCCAGGATCGGCACGTCGAGGAAGTAGAGCAACGCCAGCAAAAGCTGATACGCCGTGGACGAAAACGCCGTCCCGCCCAGCCTGTATGGGCTGACGCCAAAGGTATAAAACAGCGCCTCCACCCCGCCCACCAGCAGGATGGCCGCCGCTGCCTGGATCAGCCGGCCTCTCCATTTTCTATTCATTCATGGTCCTCCAGGGGTTTTGGGGTTCGACGGCTCCTTTGTCGATCACCGGTGCGCCATGCTCGTCCAGAAGGGGGGTGAGCCCCGCACCGTAACCGCTCTGCACCAGAAGATAATGAACGCCGGTCTGGGTATCTACAAAAATGGTTGCCGCCCCGGTCAGGCCCTGGCTTTCCTCCATCAGTTTAACAAAGCGTTTCTCTTTGGCCATAGTCGTGCTCCTTTCGGTCATTTCAAAATGGCTTTCAGTTCATAAAGGGCGTCCAGCGCCTCCCGGGGGGTCATGCTGTCCACATCCATTTTCCGAAGTTTCTCCACTGCCGCATGGTTTTGCTGGTCGGCAAAGGAGATCTGCCCCTCCTGCTCGGGCTGGTAGGTCAGGGTCGGCTTGTTGACGCTCTTTTCCAGCTCCGTCAGCACCACCTTGGCCCGCTTGATGACCTTTTGCGGCACCCCGGCCAGCTTGGCCACCTCGATGCCGTAGCTGTCGTCGGCGCCGCCCCGAAGGATCTTGCGGAGAAAGATGATATCATCGCCCCGCTTTTTCACGGCGATGTTGTAGTTGACCACGGAGGGCCTTTTCCCGGACGATGTACTCCACCACCGCCTTGGCGATGCTCATGCCGTCAAATGTGGAGGTGCCCCGGCCGATCTCGTCCAGGATCACCAGGCTGTTAGGCGTTGCGTTCTGCAGAATGTGGGCCACCTCGCTCATCTCCACCATAAAGGTAGATTGGCCCGCCGTCAGGTCGTCGGAGGCTCCCACCCGGGTGAACACCTTGTCCACGATGGAAATGGTCGCCGCCTGGGCCGGGACAAAGGAACCCATCTGGGCCATAATCACAATCAGGGCCACCTGGCGCATGTAGGTGGATTTTCCCGCCATATTGGGCCCGGTAATCACCGACACCAGGTTTTTGTCCCCGTCCAGAAGGGTGTCGTTGGGAATGAAGGGGATCTGGGGGAAGATGGCCTCCACCACGGGATGGCGGCCTTCCAGAATGGAGATCTCGCCGTTGACCGAAAGCTCCGGACGGACGTAGCGGTTATCCACCGCCACCTGGGCCAGGGACGCCAGCACGTCCAGCTGGGCCACGGCGGCGGCGGTCTCCTCGATGACCGGCAGCTGGGCGGCCACCTCCTTGCGGAGCTCTTCATAGAGAGCCGCCTCCATGGCGATCATCTTATCGCTGGCGGAGAGGACCTTGCTCTCCAGTTCCTTGAGCTCCTCGGTGATATAACGCTCCGCCCCGGTTAGGGTCTGCTTGCGGATATAGCGGTCCGGCACCTGGCCCAGGAAGGATTTGGTCACCTCGATGTAATAGCCGAAGACCCGGTTGTAGTTGATGCGGAGGTTTTTGATGCCGGTCTCCCGGCGCTCCCGTTCCTCGATTTCGGCCAGGTAGCCTTTGGCGTTTTTCTGGATGTTTTTCAGCTCGTCCAGCTCGGGACGGTAACCGGCCTTGATATAGCCGCCGTCCTTCATGTTCACCGGCGCGTCGTCAGCGATGGCGGAATCGATGAGGGCCCGCATCTGAGCCAGAACGTCCAGCCGGCGGTTCAGATCCGCCAGCAGGCTGCTGGTGAAACGGCAGGCGGTTTCCTTGACTCGGGGGAGGTTCTGGGCGGTATAGGAAAGGGAGAGCAGCTCCCGGGGGTTCACCGTGCCATAGACCACTTTGGTCATGAGCCGCTCCAGGTCGTGGACGCCGCTCAGGGCCTCAATGAGCTCGCAGCGGTCCATGGTCTTGTCCACCAGCTCCGCCACCGCCGACTGGCGGCGGGTGATCTGAGGGATGGAAGCCAGAGGCTGCTCCAGATATTTGCGCATGAGCCGCTTGCCCATGGCAGTTTTCGTTTTGTCCAGAACCCAGAGGAGGGAGCCGCGTTTCTCCTTGGTCCGGAGGGTCTCGGTGAGTTCCAGATTCCGGCGTGCGGTAAAGTCGATGGAAAGATATTGCTCTTCGCTATAGGCGGTGAGGGCGGTCAGCCGCTGGGCCCCGGCCATCTGGGTTTCCCGCAGGTACTGGACCAGGCTGGCCACGGCGTAAAGGGCGAAGGTCCTGCCCTTCAGCCCCAGACTCTCCAGATCCGGCTTCCCGAACTGGGAGAGCACTGCGCGCACACAGGTTTTTTGATCGTAAACCGCGTCCTCCTGGGGATCCGTGACGCAGTGCAGCCGGCTCTTGAGAAAGTCCCGGGCCTCCAGGCAGTCGAGAAACCCGGTGTTGAAAAGCAGCTCCTTTGGGGAGAATTTGGAGAGCTCGTTGATAATCCGGCGCTCCGGATCCTTCTCATTGCTCTGGGTAAACAGCGCTTCGCCGGTGGACACGTCGGCAAAGCAGATGCCGAAGCCGGATTCCTCGTAAAAAACGCTGGCAATGTAGTTGTTCTCCCCCTCGGGAAGCATACTGCCCTCCACGATGGTGCCGGGAGTCGTGATGCGGATGACCTCCCGCTTGACCACCCCCTTGGCTTCGTAAGGGGATTCCATCTGCTCACAGATGGCCACCTTATAGCCCTTTTCCACCAGTTTTTTCAGATAGACCTCACAGGCATGATAGGGAACCCCGCACATAGGAGCGCGCTCCTCCATCCCGCAGTCCCGCCCCGTCAGTGTCAGCTCCAGCTCCCGGGACGCAGTGAGGGCGTCGTCAAAAAACATCTCGTAAAAGTCGCCGATGCGGTAAAACAGGATATAATCCGGATATCCGGCCTTGATCTCCTGATACTGCTGCATCATGGGGGATAGTTTGCCCACGAAAAAACCTCCTGTACTCCGGCGCGCTCCGCGGCCTTCAGAACCTCAGAAAGGCCGCGACGAATCGCGGCCTCGCCAATCAATACAATGTGCGGCGGACGGGCTTAGTGGCAGCCGCCGCAGGTGGAACAGGAACCCGTGCAGCTGTGTTCGGGGATCTCACAGGTGTCGGGGTCCTCACCGTTGACGCACATGACCAGAATGGAATTGATCTTCTGCATCATGTCGTCCAGGTCCTGCTTGGCGATGTTGTAGGCCATCATATTCTCGTTGCCCATGACCTTGGTGTAAATTTCCTGGAGCTCCTCGTTGAGGGCCTGCAGCTTGTTGGAGTCCTTCTCCTCCTTCTGCATTTCCTGGTTCAGCGCCATACGCTTGAGGTTGAACTCGTTGATGCCGTCCTGGAGGGCCTGGTCCTCGTCGTTGGCTTTTTTAGCGGCTTCGTAGGCCTTGTAGGCCTCGGTGGCCTGGATTTCCTTGCCCATTTCCCGGGCCATTTTAATCAGATCCATGAATGTTACCGTACCTTTCTTTTTTCCACTGGGTGGATTCTATCGCAAGACCCCTTTTGACGGGGCGTTTTGCCGTTATAAAATTTCGCGCAGCTCACCCCGGAGGTCGTGGTTCTTCGCTTCGGTGACCTCCACAAGGAGAAAGCGCCCGATGAGGGACTCGTCCCCGGGAAAATCAATGACCGCGTTGAACTCCGTCCGCCCCGAAAGCCCCAGCCCGCTTTTTCCGTCGGCCAGGACCCGGAACGTCCGGCCCACGTAGGTCTGGTAGTAATCTGCGCCGATTTTCCGCTGGACGTCCAGCAGCTCCTGGAACCATCGGGATTTTTCCGCCCTGGGGACCGGGTCGTCCATCAGCGCGGCGCGAGTCCCCTCCCGTTTGGAGTAAATAAAGGTAAACAGGGAAGCGAAGCGCACCTCCTCCACCAGCTGGAGGGTCTGACGGAAGTCCTCCTCCGTCTCGCCGGGGAAGCCTACGATGAGGTCGGTGGTAAAGAGGACGCCGGGGATCCGCTCCCGGGCGTAGGCGATGAGTTCCTTGTACCATTCCACCGTGTAGCGGCGGTTCATCAGCTGCAAAATCCGATTGCTGCCGCTCTGGACCGGCAGATAGACGTGGCTGCATACCTTTTCACAGGAGGCAATGGCGTCGATCAGCTCCCGGGTGCAGTCCTTCGGATGAGAGCTGAGAAATCGAACCCAGAATTGTCCCGGGATCTCATTGACCGCCCGGAGCAGATCCGGGAAGTGCCAGCCGATGTCCAGATCGTTGCCGTAGGAGTTGACGTTCTGGCCCAGAAGGGTGATTTCCCGGTAGCCGTCCGCCACGGCCTGCCGCACCTCCGCCAGGACGTCCTCCGGCAGCCGGGAACGCTCCCGCCCCCGCACCAGAGGCACCACGCAGTAGGTGCAGAAATTGTTGCAGCCGTACATAATCGGGATGCTGGCCTTGACGCCGGGGGTGCGCCGGACGGGAAGCCCCTCGGCGATAACGCCGTCGGAGTCCTCCACGTCAAAGACCCGTTTCCGGCGGATCAGGGCCTCCCAGAGAATCTCCGGAAATTTATGGAGGGTGTGCGTGCCAAAAAGGAAGTCCACCTGGGGATAGCTCTGCCGGATCTTATCCGCCACATGGCGCTGCTGGGCCATGCAGCCGCACAGGCCGATGAGAAGCTCCGTCCGGCGGGCCTTGAGGTGAGACAGCTCGCCCACGTTGCCGAATACCCGGACCTCCGCGTTCTCCCGGACGGCGCAGGTATTATAAAGGATCAGGTCAGCCTCTTCCGGTTCCTCGGTAAAGCCAAAGCCCATTTCGGCCAGCATACCCATGAGCCGCTCGCCGTCGGAGGTGTTCTGCTGACAGCCGTAGCTGCGGACCAGGGCGAGAAGGGTATGGTTCTCCCCAAACCGTTCCGCCAAAAGCCCGGCGCACCGGGCGGTATAGTCCCGCTGCTTTTCAGCCTCCTCCGGCGGGAGAAGGACCTCGGGACGTTTGTGGGAATGTGTCTGCTGCTCGGCCAAAACGGCACCTCCGAAACCAGGCTTCCGCCTGTTTTTGCGCACATGCCCGGACAGGGCATATCGTTATTATTTTATCACGCCTGGCTGTAAAAGACAAGGTTTATTTTGTGAACATCCTTTTTTCCGGAAATGCAAGAATTTTCAGATGGTTTTCAAAAGTTGGCAAAACCTTATTACCTGTCTGCGTTTTTCAGAAAGTCTGTCTTGACAAGAAAGCCACTTTCCGCTATGCTAAAGAAAATAGTTTCTGTGCATCATTCACAAATTCTACCTGACTCAACCGGTGAAAGGATCCTTTTATGGTAACGTTTTACCTTGTGGACGACGAAGATATGATCCGTGAGGGAATGCAGTTTTACTTTCCCTGGGATCAGTACGGCGCAGAAGTCGTAGGCTCAGCGGTCAATGGCGCCGCCGCTTTATCCGATATTCTGCGGAAGGCCCCCGACGTGGTGCTCACTGACGTGGTAATGCCGAAAATGGATGGCATCGAGCTGGCGCGGAACCTGCGGCAGCTTGGCTACACGGGAGAAATCATTTTTCTAAGCGGCGGATTTTCTGTTCAAGCCCATCCAGACGGAGGAAATGGACGCCACCATCCGCGAAACGGTCTCTCGGGTGGAAAAAAAGTTTCAGCGTCAGGCCATGCTGGCGGACGCACAGAAAACTGCCGACGCCTTGGAACGTTCCCGTCAGGATGCTCTCTGGGCCGCCTTTCTGCGGGAACCCCCCGCCCCGGACCGGGAACTGCCTGCCGCGGTGGAAGGAACCTTCGGCTGCTTTTTTCCTCTGCTGGTCCACGCGCCCGGACTGCCCGCCAGCGAGCGGAAGGAGCACCTCCTGCGCTGGGAAAGCGAACTGCCCGAAACCATCTCCCTTCTTGGTATTCTGCCGGAGGGGAAGCGTACCGACTGTCTGATACTGGGCCAGATCCAGGGCGCGCCGGTCCCGCTGGCGGACCGGGTGGATATCCTTTCGCAGAAGCTGCAGCGGCATCTGCTCCCTTACGATGAAAATGTCCGGGTATTTCCCGGCGAAGCGGCAGCCGGGATTGTGAGGCTTCCAAGCTCCTATCGCACCGCCCAGCGTGCTTTCGCCCAGTATTGTATCGACGGAACAGAGCCCCCAAAAATTGCCACGGACAGGCGTGGGGGGGGGGGGGGGGGGTCAGGCGGTTCCCGATCTGCGCCCAACCGGCGCGCAACCCGCGGGCGCCCAGGCCCACCAGCCATTTTTCCGGGAAACGG